>CACZOL010000103.1 GCA_902782705.1 uncultured Selenomonadaceae bacterium | reverse complement strand
TCAAAAGCGACCTTCCCCGGCACGACGCAAGGTTTTCCCAGCCAATGAAACCTCTCTCTATACCGCCGCCCGCCGCGTACTCCTCTTTCTCATCGCCGACATTCTATATTATAATGTAGCGTATTTTAACACACCATAACAAAATTTGCAACCGAAAGCATAAAAACGTCGACAGACGGAATCGTCTGCCGACGTTTCTGTGCTATATCACGGCTGCCCTTCCAGCGGATCGGGGCCGTATTGGTTCGGACCTTCAGTTCCTTTGCAAAGAATCAAATACAACGCAAGCGCGATATTGATGAAGGGGATGAACTTTCCAATAATCCACCATGTAGGACGATCAAGGTCGTGAAGACGTCGAATCACCAACATAAACCCAGGAATGGCCCCTAAAAGGCCGATTAAAAGCCCCATGGTTCCAATCATCGATTCGTCCATACCGGCCACGACAAAGACAATGCTGAGCACGATCGTTGCGAGGGTAACGGCCGCCACAAGCGCCAATGCCCGCATGATGTACCGCTTGCGGTTCAAACGATTGTCATAACGAAAGAACATCTGGGAAATCCCTTCGTCCGGTACATACGAAGTGCCGCCGAGCATCGCCGCGCCGGCTGCCGCCCCGTACCCTTGCTGCGGCACGTCCTTCCGAGCGTATATGTTGGATTCGTCCGTTCCCGCACCTCTTCCGTATGAGGGCTGCGGCTCTTGTATCGCCGAATCCTGCATTTCCTTCAACGGTTCCGGCGAAGACGGAGCATCCTGTTCCTGCGGCGCCGCCGCGTCCACTATCTGTGCCCCGCAGGACGGACAAAACTTCCCGGCGCCTTCCAGCGGCGAACCGCAATTTTGACAAAACTTAGCCATTTCAAAATTCCCCCTTGGAAACAAAGCTTGATTTCTTCATGATTATCATACCTTGTCTTGGAAAAAATAGCAAATCCATCTATAAAATAAGCGCAGAAAAGACCCTGCGGGTGCCAAGTCCTCCCGCAAAAATAAAGAGCGTCGTTATTATACGACGCTCCAAATCTTGACGGCTCCCACCGTCTGCTGACGCTGCTCTTCCGTTTTCCGCTCCCGCGCTTCCTTTGCGCCTCGCGCGCGAATTTCGCTGATCAGGCTGTGCTGCAGCGGAAGACGGCGGCCGCCCTTCAGGCTCTGTCTTACTTGTTCCATTTCCACACCTCTTTTCAAAGGAACTCTTCCTAAGGAACCACCGAACAAGTCCCTTTCGCCCTTGTCGGTTCTGTTTCCCTAAAAAATTTCCGCTATTTTACCACATAAGAAAATTCTTTGCAACCGCAATGAAAATTTTCGACGATTCTTCCCCTTTCGACCTCATCTTTCTATAAAGGAAGCTTACGCCCGACGCAATAAAAAATCCCTTGGCTTCGCCAAGGGATTTTCTCTGATTATTACTCGGTACGCACCGCTTGCATTTCCTTCTTGCGGAGATACATCGCTCTGTCCGCACGCTTGAAGACGTTTGCGGCGGAACTGTCCATAACGGGATCGTAGTGGGCGACGCCGATAGCCGCGGAGATTTGCTCCCAAGGCTCCAGCGCAGTGTCATGCGCCAGTTCTTCAAGTTTCGCGTTAAACTGCGACACCAACGCGTCCACGTTTTTGTAATCTTCTTTTTCCAATACCACGACAAACTCGTCGCCGCCGATGCGGAAGACCGGCGAATGTGCAAAAATCGTGCATACCATGTGACAGAGCTTCTTGAGGGCAACGTTGCCTTGCTCATGTCCGTACGTGTCATTGATTCGCTTCAAATAGTTCAGATCGATCATCGCAATGCCGAATTCTTTGCCGGGATCGCCTTGCATTTCCCACTCGACACGGCGCACTTCTTTATCGTAAGCCGCCTTGTTGCGAATGCCCGTCAACGCGTCCTTGTTCGCCATCTCAGTCATGGCGTCGGCCTTTTCCTGTGCCTCACCCAGCCGCTTCGTCGTATCCACGAGACTCTTCATATAGTTTTCCATCTCAAGAATCATCGCCGACGCCTGCATGGAAAGTGACGCCAATTCGTCACTGCCGATCACGTCCCGCTCGATTTTTCCGGCGATTGCCGCGTCCTTGACTTCGGCGTATTCTTTGATATCCTCACCGAGCCTCACGATTCTAGAGATATAGCGGCGATTGATATACCACAAAAGCACCAGCACGCAGAGAATCACGACAGCTCCGACGATCGCGATCTGTTTCAGCGTATTGTTCAATATCCCTTCATTGACCGTCTTGACCTCAATTTCCGTGCCAATCAGGCCAAGCTTTTTACCGTTGATAATCAAAGGCGTATAGTAAGCGTAAGTGTGTCCCCATTCGTTGTCCCAGACTTGGGATTTATTGAGCTTCTTGCCCGTGAACCACGTTTCCCACTGCACCGGATACTTTTCCAAAGGATCGAGGTACTCGTCGCCAAGATAGAGGATTTTCCCGTCGCTGTCCTTCTTGGCGGTGCGCTCGCCGTCGATCATATAGACCATGTAGAAAATATCTTCCTTCGGCACGAGGTAATAGGTGTACGGGATATGAAAGGCCGCACGAGCCTCCTCAAATGTCAGCAGCCAATATTCATGGTAATAAATGAACCACGCTTTCTTGACTTCTGGGGCCAGATCGTCGAACTCAATATCCACGCCGAAAGTCCGCCCCGGGTGGTGCATGGCAAAAAGCTTCTCGTATTCCGCCTGCGCCGCACGATAATTATCGAAGTCAAACGGGATATCAACCTCGGCAAAATGCGCCATATAGTATTTCTGGTAAATGGCAAAATTATCCTTATCCTGCAGAATCAGGCGTTCCAGATACGCGCCGATATCGCGGATATTTTTCTCGCACTGCTTCCTATATGACTCCATCTGGCTGTAATACGTCGCAAGGCCGCCCAAGACCACTGCGATGACCGTAAAAATCGTAAAAATCAGGCCAAACTTAAACAGCAGGCTTCTCTTTTTGTCATCCATCTGAATCCCGAGCCTTTCCTAAGAAAATCAACCTATTCGCGACTATTATACTTGCTTTTTTCCTATTTTGCAAACGCCGCGCCATGTAAAACACAAAAGCTCCCGGGACGATTCCCGAGAGCTCTGATTATCTATGGTGCCGAAGGCCGGACTTGAACCGGCACGTAGTTGCCTACGGCAGATTTTGAGTCTGCTGCGTCTGCCATTCCGCCACTCCG
>CACZOL010000102.1 GCA_902782705.1 uncultured Selenomonadaceae bacterium | reverse complement strand
CGGTCTCCGACGAAATGCTGGAAACCCTGATCAACATGAAGCGGTAAAAAAGAATAGAAAAAATCCCCGGCGTCGCCGGGGATTTTTGTCGATACTTGCATTTTGGGATATTATAATTTATGATACAAGAAAGCAAGGAAGGAGAGATCGATATGGCAGTTGCGAAGGTATCTGACAATGGTCGAGTCATCCTGCCGCCGGATGTCCGAAAAAAATTGAAAGTGAAAGACGGAGATCGTGTTGAATTTGCGGAAGAAAACGGCCGCATTTATGTCATGAATGCGGGACTGTCCGCATATCGGCAGTTAGTCAAGGATTTCGAGGGGGCGGCAGAAAAAGCCGGATTTCATAATGAAGAAGAATTGATGGACTACCTGCATGATTTTCGCCAAGAGTACCGGAGGTCTTGGAATGCGCGTAATGCTTGACACCAATATATTGATTTCTGCGGCGGCATATCCGTCTTCAAGCACTGAGCGTTTTATGCGGCTTGTTACAGAACATCATCGGATTGTTCTCTGCGATTACATTATCAACGAATTTCGCGATGTTGTTGCAAAGAAATTCCCGGATGAGGCTGATGGTGCGGCGAGGTTCTTCCAGAAAATCCCATTTGAATTGGTCTATACGCAAAAAGGCGGCAAGGAACTCGGCGTTCCGGTTATTCGTGATATTGACGATGAGCCGATCCTTGCCACTGCAATTTTTGAAGGCGTGGATGTTCTTGTAACAGGAGACAAGGATTTTTTGTCGCTTGAATTGTTGGAACCAAAGATTATGACAATGGCGGAATTTATGGCTGCGTTTTCTTGATTAGCCTTGGGCATGATCATCACGGTCTCCGACGAAATGCTCGAGACCCTGATCAACATGAAACGGTAAAAAGAATACTGAACGCAAAAAATCCCCGGCATCGCCGGGGATTTTTGTCGGAAAGATTGATAGGAGCACAGGGAAAACGATATAATATACACAAGAAGAGACCATTTCCCGCCCCCATTGTCCCGCTGTTCAAGCGGTTGACCGGGCGGGAAGATGGTCTCTCTTATTGCCATCAGTAAAGTTTTGAAGCTGTAAGTCTTGTCAGTCATGGACGTCTCGTATATAATGAACGCAGGAGGAATGGACGTGCCAAGTGTTTTTTTGATTGACGGAATCAAAGGTTACGTTTATGATGAAATCGGGGAGCGGCACAATATGCCGCATTTTCATGCATATTATGCTGAATTTTCCGTTGAGATTTATATGGACGGGACGGTGCGGCAGGGTGAAATGCCGGCCGCGCAGCTTAAAAAGATAAGAGATTGGCTTCAAGATGGCGGCGTTGCAATCATTGAAGCGAAATGGAAGGAGCTGAATGAGGAATGAAACTTGTAGAAGTCAAGCCGCTTGGGAATTTCGAGATACTTCTTGTGTTTGAAGACGGACAGCGGCGTATTTTTCATGGAAAAAATCTTTGGAAAGACCGCAAACGTTTTTTGCCGCTAAAGGATATCAATTATTTCAATCAGGTTGAGATTTACGAATGTCTCCACACGATTGGCTGGCCGGGGCCGGATGATTTGCAGATTTCTCCGGAATGGCTTTGGCGTTCGAGTACGCCGATTGTCAATGAGACGTTACAGGGGAAAATCGCGTGAGACTTTTTTCCTTGTTTTATCTGAATGCTCGTTTTAGGGTTTTCGTGAGGGCGGTATTTGTTGTATAATAGGTTAGTCAATGTATTATTATCCTTTTAGAAACAGGAGCGTGTCCTATGATTAAATTGACGAAGTTCAATTCCGAGGTCAATAAGAAGGGCATTTTCATTCTGAATGCTGAAGTCATCGAGACGATCGAGGAGACGCCGGATACGGTTGTGACGCTTATCAACGGCAAGAAGCTGATCGTGGATGAGCCGATGGACGAGGTCGTTCGGCGCGTGATGGCGTATCGGCGCGCGCTGCATAAATAAGCATGCCTATGACGGGCGCTTGCCCGATTAGGATAGAGGAATCATACTCAATTATCAAGCGAACTTGCGAAGGAGTGATTTTTCATGGCGGACGAGAAAAAGCCGGCAGCCGAAGACGCTGAGAAGGAAAAGCCTGAGGCGGCTGATGGCGAGGAAGCCGCGGAAGAAAAACCCAAGAAAAAGATACCTGTGATGGCGATCGCGATTGTCGTGCTCGTGCTGGTCGGTATTGCGCTGGCCGGCGGTATCGCGTATTTCGTGGCGTCGAAGCTCGTAACAAGCTCGCACAACGACGACGGCGGCGCCGCTGCCGCACGTTATCATGATCCGGGCGTTTTCGTGAAGCTCGGCGATCCGAAGGAAGGCATCCTTGTCAATGTCGGCGGCGTGAAGGCCGGACATTTCCTGAAGATCGGCATCATGATCGAGATGAACCCCGGGAAGAAAGAGGTCATCACGGAAGGCAAGCTGAATCCCGTCGCGGAGACGAAGCTGATGGATACGGTGCTCCATATCCTCCGCTCCGAGCCCTTGGACGGCTATGACGCGTCGAAGCAGGACGCGCTGAAAGAGAAGATCAAGACCGAGGTCAATCATGAGCTTGGCGAGGGCACGGTCTACGGCGTGTATATTACGAGTTTCGTCCTGCAATGACGCTTTGTCCATTTTTGAAGGGGGGGAGGGTGAAGATTGGCAGAGGACGTACTTTCACAGTCTGAAATAGACAAGCTCCTGTCGGCGCTGTCCGAAGGTTCCGTTGACGCGAACGCGGTCAAGGCCGAAGAGGAGCAGAAGAAGGTCAAGGTCTACGACTTCAAGAGGCCGGATAAGTTCTCCAAGGACCAGATCCGAACGCTCCAGATGCTCCACGACAATTTTGGACGCCTTCTGAATACGTATCTCTCGACCAGCCTTCGCAGTATGGTCGACGTCGAGGTGGCCTCCGTCGAGCAGCTCACCTATCAGGAGTTTGTGCAGTCGCTGGCAAATCCGAGCGTTATCGGGGTGCTTGCGGTCCCGCCGCTGAAGGGCAACGTCGTAATGGAGCTCAATACGAGCATCGCGTTTTCGATCATCGACCGCGTTTTCGGCGGTACGGGCGCGAATACGGTGAAGCCTCGAAGTTTGACGGAGATCGAGGAAGCGGTCATACGGAAGACGTTTGGAAAAGCCATTGATTTTTTCCGAGATGCGTGGGAAAATGTTATCAAGATGGACCCGCGGCTCGAGGTCATGGAGTCGAATCCTGTTTTCGTGCAGATTGTCCCGCCGAGCGATATGGTGGTCATCATTACGCTGAAAATCGTGACCGGCGAGGTCGAGGGCTTCATGAATATCTGTATTCCGTACCTTGTTCTGGAGCCGATCATGTCGAAGCTGACGACGACGTTCTGGGTGGCGTCGTCGGTCTCGAAGGAAAGTCGGCCCGAGCATGTGGAGATACTCCAGCGGAAGATCGAGAAGACGAGAGTTCCGCTCATTGTCGAGATGGGAACGATCAACATATCCATTCGGGAGTTCCTGATGCTGGGCTACGGAGACGTGCTGCAGCTCGATACCAAGGTGCAATCGGAGTTACCGGTCATGGTTGGGACAAGGCGGAAGTTTTTCTGCCGCCCGGGCACCTTCGGGAAAAAATCGGCCATTCAAATAACGCGAGTGGCGCCAGAGGGAGATGAAGATACCGATGAGCGATGATATGATTTCGCAGGAGGAGATCGATGCTCTGCTGAACGGCGGCGGGGTGCCGTCGGGAGACGCTCCGGCTGCGGAAGCTCCGCCTGCGGAGGAGGCGGCCCCTGCGGACGATGCGTCTGCGGGCGGCGGCGCGCCACCGCCGGTGGTGGAAGATCTGCTGTCGGATATGCAAAAAGACGCGCTCGGAGAGATAGGGAATATCTCGATGGGGAGCGCGGCGACGACGCTTTCCGTGCTTCTGGGACATAAGGTCTCGATTACGACGCCGACGGTTTCCATGTCGACGATGAGCGCGATACGGGAAAGCTACCCGATGCCGTATCTGATCGTCGAGGTCGGCTATACGGTCGGTATTGACGGGAACAATATCCTGGCGATCCAGGCAAGCGACGCCTGCATTATCGCCGACCTGATGATGGGCGGCGACGGTACCGCACCGCCGGAGGATCTGAACGAGATCCACATGAGCGCGGTCGGCGAGGCGATGAACCAGATGATGGGCGCGGTCGCGACGTCGCTTTCGTCGATGTTCAACAAGAAGATCGACATCTCGCCTCCGAAGGTGAATCTGATCGATCTCGGAACGGCAGATCCGGTAACGGATATCGTTGCTTCGGACGAGACGATCGTGAAGACGTCGTTCCGCATGGAGGTCGACGGGCTGATCGACAGCGAGATTATGCAGATCCTGCCGGTCGGCATTGCGACGGAGATGGTAGACGCGCTGATGAACAGCGGCGCGGAAGAGGAAGCGGAAGCGGCACCGCCGCCCCCGCCGCCTCCGGCCCCGGCGGTCGCACCGCCGCCCCCGCCGCCTCCGGCGGCTCCTGCTGCGGCACCTCCGCCGCCTCCGGCGGCAGCGCCGATGCCCGCGGCGGCTCCCATGCCGGCGGCTCCGCCGCCGATGTACGGACAGCAGGCACGCGTAGCGGCAGGCGTTCCGGTGCAGGCGGCGCAATTTACGCCGCTGGCGACGACGCCGCTCCAAGTCAACGATGCGAATATCGGATTGATTCTCGATGTTCCGCTTCAGGTGACGGTGGAGCTCGGACGAACGAGGAAGTCCATCAAGGATATCCTGGAGTTGACGAACGGCTCGATTGTCGAGCTGGACAAGCTCGCCGGAGAGCCGGTTGACATTCATGTGAACGGCAAGTTCCTGGCAAAGGGCGAAGTCGTCGTCATCGATGAGAATTTCGGCGTTCGCATCACGGATATCGTGAGCCCTGAGGAGCGTGCGGCGAAATTGCAATAATTCTTGTGCAAAACGGAAGTTTTTTATATAATAGACACAAGAGTTGGTATAGTCCTTTGTTTAAATATTAAAAATTGAGGAGAGATGAACAACATGGCAGTCAGGGTTTTGGTTGTTGACGACGCGGCATTCATGCGGATGATGGTCAAGGATATCCTTTCCAAAAATGGCTACGAGGTTGTCGGTGAAGCGGAGAACGGCATGAAGGCTGTCGAGAAGTATCAGGAGCTGAAGCCGGATCTTACGACGATGGATATTACGATGCCGGAAATGGACGGCATTACTGCGGTCAAGGAGATCAAGAAGATCGACGCGAACGCGAAGATCGTCATGTGCAGCGCTATGGGCCAGCAGGCGATGGTTATCGAGGCAATCCAGGCGGGCGCGCGCGACTTCATCGTTAAGCCGTTCCAGGCGGATCGTGTGCTCGAGGCTGTCCGTAAAGCCGTAGGCTGATGGCGCGGCTTTGCCCCCGGTCGGCGCTGGTTTTCTGCGCGGCCGTGCTTTTTGCGGCGCTGCTGCCGGACGCGTTTGCGCTGGCGGCGGAGGGCGGCTATTTGTCGGGCTATGCGGAGCCCGATCCGAGACCGACGGGAATTTCTTGGTGGTCGACGCTGGCTTATCTCTTGAGCCTTCTGGCGGTGTTCGTCTTCGTGCTCGTACTGGCGTATTTCGCGTCGCGGTTTATCGCGGGGCGGTTCGCACAGTCGACCGGAGCGAGCGGCGGGCATCTTCTCGCGCATCTTCCGCTTGGCCCGAATCGTTCGATTTGCGTCGCGGAGCTTGCGGAGAGGGTATTTGTGCTCGGCGTGACGGAGCATTCGATCACGCTCCTTCGGGAAATTACGGACGCGGAGGAGATCGAGCGCCTGCATCGCAGCTCTTTGGCGGTATCCGGCGGCATGGATATATTCTCTTCGCAGATGGGTTCTTTGGAGCAGCTCGCGAAGCGGATACCTTCGCTTTTTCGCGATGGAGGATACCGCAGATGAGAAGGGGTTGTGAGGTGTGTTGAATAAGCGGCGGACTCTCATTTGCTTGGGGGCCCTGCTTTCTTTTTTGCTGACGGTCAAAACCGTCTGGGCGGCGCCGCTGATCCCGAATCTAAACGTCAACATCGGCACGGCGAACAATCCGCAGGACGTCGCGGTGACGCTCCAGATCCTCGCGGTGTTGACGATTCTTTCGATTGCGCCGTCGATTCTTTTGATGACGACGGCGTTTATCCGTATCGTCGTGGTTATCGGTTTTTTGCGGAACGCGCTGTCTACGCAGAACGTGCCGCCGAATCAGGTGGTTATCGCGCTTTCGCTCTTTCTGACGGCGTACATTATGGGGCCGTATTGGAGCGCTGCGAACGACCAGGGTTTGCAGCCGTACCTTGCGGGGCAGATTTCGCAGGAGGAAGCGCTGAAGAACGTGGTCGCGCCGATGCGGGAATTTATGTTCAAGCAGACGCGCGAGGCGGATTTGGCGCTTTTCGTGAATCTCGCGGGAGACGAGCGGCCGGATACGCAGGACGACGTCAAGACGTTCACGCTGATCCCGGCGTACGTCATCAGCGAGCTGAAGACGGCGTTCCAGATCGGCTTCATGATTTATATTCCGTTTATCGTAATCGACATGATCGTAGCGAGCACATTGATGGGCATGGGTATGATGATGCTGCCGCCGGTCATGATTTCCATGCCGTTCAAGATCCTCCTTTTCGTCATGGTAGACGGCTGGCAGCTCTTGATACGGTCGCTGATTGTGAGCTTTAAGTAGGCTTGTTTGGGAGGGTGAAGGCGATGTCCGGCGATGTGGTCGTCCAGATCGGCCAGCAGGCATTGATGGTCGTCCTTCTCGTCGCAGCGCCGATGCTTGGGCTCGGCCTTCTCGTGGGTCTTGCGGTCAGCGTTTTTCAGACGACGACTTCCATCCAGGAGCAGACGCTTGCATTTATCCCTAAGATTGTCGCGGTGTTTGTGGCAATCTTGATTTTCGGGCCGTGGATGCTCCGCATCATGGTGGAGTATGTTTCGAGTATTTTTGTGAATCTGCCGATGTATATCGGCTGAGATAAAGCGGGGAAAGCGCGTTGGATTTTTACGATTTGATGCAAAATCATGCGGCTGTTTTCCTCCTCCTGTTAACGAGGGTGTCGGGGCTTTTTATCGTCGCGCCTTTTTTCGGGAGCATGAACGTGCCCCAGACGATTCGCGTCGGCGCGGCGGTGGCGATTTCCTTCGCGATTTTTCCGTTGGTGGACGGCATGGGGGTTGCGTCGGCGCCGGAGACGGTGCTCGGCTTCGCGGTGGCGGTAGTCCGCGAGCTCTTTGTCGGCTGGCTTATCGGTTTCGTGGCATTTGTTTCATTTGCGGCGATCAACATGGCGGGCAAGATGATGGATATGCAGGTGGGATTTTCGATCGTCAATGTCATGGACCCGACTTCCGGTCAGCAGATACCGCTTATCGGAAGTTTTCTTTATAATCTGGGACTGATTGTTTTCGTCGTGACGAACGGTCATCATGCGCTGATCTCGGCGCTGGTGGGGAGCTTCCGCTCCGTGCCGCTGATGATGCTTTCTCCCGACGTCTCACTGGTGGAGCTCATCGCCAGATTCACGGTCGGCATTTTCACGACGGGCGTGCAGATTTCTATTCCGGTCACGTTCGCGGTGCTGATGACCAATGTGGGACTCGGCATCTTGGCGCGGACGATGCCGCAGCTCAATATTTTCGTTGTCGGCGTGCCGATGCATATCATCATCGGCCTTGGCGTGCTTTCCATCGTGATTCCGTTTTACGTTCTTTTCTTGGATGTATTGTTTAATGCGATGTATGGAAATATCACAGCCGCCTTGCGAGTTCTTGGATAACCGCTTCCCCTTCGACCTCCAGCTTTTTGCGGACGATGGGGGAGAAAAGACGGAAGAACCGACCGCCAAGAAAAAGTCGGACGCGAGAAATAAAGGACAGGTGGCGAAAAGCCAGGAGCTGAGCGCCGCGTTTGTCCTGTTTGCCGGCTTTTGGACCATGAAGGTGCTCGGGGCGGCGACGTACAAAGAGATTGCCGGATATATGACGTATATCTTCGGGAATTTGAATACGACGGTGGACGTGGAGACGGTCATGCGGCTGTTCCTCGGCATCGGTCTGGTTCTCCTGAAGACGTCGTTCCCGATCATGGTGGCAATCATGCTGATCGGCCTTGCCATCAATGTGGTGCAGGTCGGCTGGAATTTTACGACGGAGCCGTTGGGCTTCGACCTCAACAAGCTGAATCCGATCAGCGGTTTCGGGCGCATCATCTCGAAGCGTTCCTTCGTGGAGCTGTTGAAGTCTTTGTTCAAGATTCTCATCATCGGGCTTTTCCTTTACGAGAACCTGAAAGACGAGAT
>CACZOL010000101.1 GCA_902782705.1 uncultured Selenomonadaceae bacterium | reverse complement strand
CTCCGCCCGTGACGGCGGCTCCCGTCGCCTGTACAATCTCATCCAGTGCAAAACGCGGCATCAGCTCAATCCTCCAAGCGCTTCCCTTGCCACTTCGCGGTCGTCGAAATGAATCTTCTCCGTGCCGATGATCTGGTAATCCTCGTGCCCCTTGCCTGCGATGATGACCGTGTCGCCGGCCTGCGCGAGGGAAATCGCGAGGTAAATGGCCTCACGGCGGTCGACGACTTTTTCGTGTACCTTCTTGCCGATGACCTCCGCAACGCCGGCCTCGACCTCCGCAAGAATCGCTTCCGGATCTTCAGTGCGCGGATTGTCCGAAGTCGTGATGACGACGTCAGACAGCTGCGCCGCAATGCGTCCCATGATCGGGCGCTTCGTGCGGTCACGGTCGCCGCCGCAGCCGAACACGGTAATAATCCGGTTCTCGGTAATAGCCCGCGCCGTGTGCAGAATGTTTTCCAACCCGTCCGGCGTATGCGCGTAATCGACCACCACGTTGAAAAGCTGCCCCGCGTCCACTGTCTCGAACCGGCCCGGAACGCCGCGGAACTCCGAAACAGCCTCGCCAATGACCGAATAGGGCACTTTTTCCGCCGCCGCCGCGCTCGTCGCCGACAATACATTGTAAATGTTGAACAATCCCGCGATATGCGTCCGAACCGGCAGCCGTCCAAAACCGCCCTGGATCGTGAAGGTCGATCCCAGCGGCCCGAGCTTGATATCCACCGCGCGAATGTCCGCCGACTCCTCTCCCAGCGCGTAGGTCATATGGTTGCACTTGGAACGGTCGAGGATATAGCGCGCCTGCTCGTCGTCCAGATTCACCACCGCCGTCTTGTCCGGCTTGATGCCCGGGCCGCCGAGAGAATCAAACAGTTTCGCTTTCGCCTCGAGGTAATTTTCCATCGTCTTGTGATAGTCGAGATGATCCTGCGTAAAATTCGTGAACACCGCCGTATCGAATTCGCAGCCCGCCACGCGGTTTTGCGCCAGAGCGTGAGACGAGACTTCCATCACGACGTACTCGATTCCTTCTTCAACCATGCGCGCCAAGAGCCGCTGAAGATCGACGATGTTCGGCGTCGTATTCTGGCTCGGCAGCTGCTCCTCCTCGATCAGTGTCTGGATCGTACCGATCAGGCCGACTTTATGCCCGGCGTGCCGCAAAATCGAGCGGAGCAAGAAGCTCGTCGTCGTCTTGCCGTTCGTCCCCGTAATTCCGATCATGCGGAGACGCTGGGACGGAATGTCGAAGAAATACGGCACGATGACTTGCAGCGCCTCATCGAGATTCGGCACTTTCAGTACGGCAAGTCCCTGCGGCGGCTCGATGTCGCGCTCGGTAACAATGGCTGCAGCGCCCTTCTTCTTGACGTCGGGGATAAACTTATGCCCGTCGACATGCTCCCCCACCATGCAAACAAACATCGCGCCAGTTGTCGCCTGCCGCGAATCCTGCACAATATCGGTGATAAACGTATTGGCGTCGCCGATCACTTTCGCGCCTTCGACGAGCGCCGCCAATTTCCCGATCTTCTTCCTCATGCCGTTTCCTCCCGAACAGGAAACTCATCGTTTCCTTATTATTTTTGCTCTGAAATTATATTATAAGCTGTATTATGAAATTTTTACAGAGAACGTATTTTCTTTCCGGAAACAAAAAAGCGCTGCCTCTGCAGCGCTCTTTGCGGCATCCTCACCTAATATTCCCTCCGGCAAAATAAACTTCTTTCGGCACGACCATGCCGAGCTCGTTTATCGCCAGATCTTTGATGCGCTGCGGCGCTTTCAACTGCGCGATCTTGAGCTCAATATCCTTGTTTTCCCGCTCAAGCTGCGCCGCCTCCTGCTGGATCTGCACCAGCTCATATCCGCGCATCGCGCTCACTTCGCTGCGAATCAGCGTTACCGTCGCCGTCACCGCAAAAAGTAAAAACAGAATGAGTATTTTTGAGCGAAGCTCCGTATCCAATTTCGTGTGCGAAACTTTTCCCGTCCGCCGACGATGCGAACGGCGAGGAACGACTTTCCGTTCTTCAGTCTCCTCCGTCCACACTTTCCGAGCTGCCTGCGGCATCTTTCCTTCCCCCTTCTGCTTTCTTGGAACTGACGCCCCCATGCGTTACAGTTCCGCTTCCTTTTCCGCGAGCCGCAATTTTGCGCTCTTGGCTCGCGGATTCCCCTTCATCTCTTCCGCGCCCGGCCTTCTCGCCTTCCCCAATAGGCGAAGTTCCCGTTTGTGTCCGCATACGCATACGGGCAACCCCGGCGGGCACACGCAGCCGCGCGAGAGCTCGCGCAACGCGTTCTTGACGATGCGGTCCTCCAATGAGTGAAATGTGAGAACCGCAATTCGGCCTTTCGGCCGCAGGTAGCGGACCGCTGTGCGAATCGACGCGTCCAGGATTCCCAGTTCGTCGTTCGCCTCAATGCGGATTGCTTGGAACACGCGCTTTGCAGGATGCCCGCCCGCGGCCCTCCGAACGGCCTTCGGCACGGCACGGCAGATGACGTCCACAAGCTCCGCCGTCGTGCGCACGGGCGTTTTCTGCCTCGCCTCCACGATGAATTCGGCGATGCGTTTTCCCCAGCGCTCTTCGCCGTATTCAAAGAAGATGCGGGCAAGGTCGGCCTCGGCGTACGTATTGACGATCTCGTACGCCGTCAGCTTCTGCCGCGCGTCCATTCGCATATCGAGCGGCGCGTCATGCATATATGAAAATCCTCGCTCCGCCGTGTCGATTTGATGAGAGGACACCCCAAGGTCGAACAGCACCCCGTCCACGGCGTCCACGCCGAGACTTTTGAGCACTTCATCGAGACGACAGAAATTTTCATGCACAACGTCCACGCGACACGCTGCGTTCCCGAGCCGCCGCCGCGCTTCCGCAACGGCGTCCGCATCCCGGTCCAGGCCAATCAAGCGTCCTTCCGGTGTGAGTTCCGAGGCAATGCGAGACGCATGTCCGGCGCCGCCGAGCGTACAGTCCACATAAACGCCCGTACGCGTCGTCAGGAGACCCCCCACAGTCTCCTCCGGCATCACACTGACATGGTGAAACGCTCCGTCCATCGCTTAGATCCCGAGATTTGCCAGCGACGCGGTGAACGTCTCCGGTGAATCGTCCTCCATCGCGTTGTAGCGTTCCCACTCGGCTTTGCTCCAAACCTCGACCCGGTTCGACGCTCCGGTCAACACCACGTCCTTTTCCAGCTTCGCGTAGCTTCTGAGATTGCCCGGCACTAAGAAACGACCCTGCCGATCGCACTCCAGCTCACGTCCGCCCGAGCAAAAATGGCGCACAAGCCGTCTGGCCTCCGGACTCACCATCGGAAGGCTCTGCAGCTTTTGCTCCCAGCGCGCCCACTCGTTCTCGCCGAAAATGAACAGGCATTGATCCAGTCCCTTCGTGATGAAGAAATGCTCTCCAAGCGCTGCACGGAAATCCACCGGAAGGATTACGCGTCCTTTCGCGTCGATCGTGTGCGCGTACTCGCCCATGAGCATCTCTTTTCACCACCTTTCAGGTTACAGCAACCACATTCTACCACTTTCCACCACTTTATGCACTATTTTTTATCATTTTTCCCACGAAAAAATAGCGTTTTTGTAGAACGCGAGCTCGATAACGGCGTAAAAATCAAGATCTTTTGCCTTCGGAATGTCTGTTGTAGGACTTAATGCTCTATTTCACATTATATATTCGCCTCTAAAAACCGCTTGTCGAAAAAAACATCAATTTCTTAAGGGACTTATGATTTATTTTTGCAAATTTCCCTTCCGCATTTTCTTCCTAACCCCCTCGGCCAAACCATAAATTGACGTATTCATTGTTTCCTTAAAAATGAAAACGATGTATAATGAAGCGAATTCTGGAAGGTATTGGAGGGAACCTCATGGAATGGGCGGAAGTCGGCTTTCGGACGTCGCACGAGGCGGTCGAAGCAGTTTCGGCACTCTTTGAAGAGACGGGCGCGGCAGGCACGGTAATCGAGGACCCGGCGCTGATCAACGAATACATTCATTCGGGGCTTTGGGATTATACAGACATCCCCGAGCAAAAAGACACGTCGACCGTCACGGTAAAAGCGTATTTCGCGGCGGACGATGCGCTGGATGAAAAACTGGCCGCGCTTCGAATGGGGCTGGACGCCATCGCAGCGCGCGGCGTCGATACGCGCCCCGCGGAGTTCTTGACCGCAAGGCTCCAAGACGAGGATTGGGCGAACAGCTGGAAAAAATATTTCCACACGGATAAAATCGGCAAACGTATCGTGATCCAGCCTTCTTGGGAGGAATACGAGCCGCAAGCAGACGAAGTCGTGCTGCGCCTTGATCCCGGTGCAGCCTTCGGCACGGGCACGCACCCGACGACAGCGATGTGCCTGCGCGCACTTGAACGGCTCGTCAAACCCGGCGTCACCGTCTTCGACGTGGGCACAGGCTCCGGCGTGCTGTCCATCGCGGCGGCGAAGCTCGGCGCTGCAAAAGTGCAGGCGGCAGACTACGACGCGACAGCGGTGCGCGTAGCGCGGGAAAACATCGAAGCAAACGGCGTCGCGGGCGTCGTATCGGTCGGTGAAAGCGATCTTTTTTCCGCATTTGACGGGAAAGCGGAGCTCGTGACCGCCAATCTGATTGCCGATCTCGTGATTCGTCTGCTGCCCGATCTCGACGCGCATCTCGCGGCGGGCGGCGTGCTCCTTGCCAGCGGCATCATCGACGACCGCGCGCAGGAAGTGCGCGAAGCGGCAGAAACAGCTGGATTTTCCATCGCGGAAGACCATGCGGAAAAAGAATGGCACGCGATGGTGATTCGCCGGAGGGGCGGATCGTGAGGCGCCTTTTTATTCCCGGCAGCCTTGCCGACACAGTGACGCTGACCGGAAACGATGCCCACCATCTCGGTTATACGCTTCGAGCGCGCGTCGGAGAGCGATGCGTGGTCGTGGACACGGAGCGGCAGGTCGCGGCAATGGAAATCGTCGGCTTCACCGCCGACACTGTAACGCTGCGCCTCGTCGAGAAGCTCGCAGCGGACACGGAGCCGCCGATTCAACTTACCTTAGCCGTCTGTCTTTTGAAAGCGGATAAAATGGAATTTGTCGTACAGAAAGCAGTGGAACTCGGCGCGACGGCAGTACAGCCGCTGGAAAGTGAAAACTGCGTCGCACGCTACGACGAGAAAAAAGCCGCCGCGCGCCGCGAGCGTTGGCAGCGCATCGCGGACGAGGCGGCGAAACAATGCGGCCGCACCGCGCTGCTCACCGTCGCGCCAATCCTGCCGTTTGGCGAATGGATAGCGACACGCAGCGATAAAAATGCCAAAGACGACGCGACGTTTTTCTGTTACGAAAAAGAACAAGAAAAAACGCTGGGCTCTTGGCTTTCGGAAACGCAAGCTGAAGCATATACGGCATTGATCGGTCCAGAGGGAGGCTTCGCCCCCGCCGAAGCGGAGGCGGCCATACATGCGGGCGTCACGGCAGTGACGCTGGGGCCGCGTATTCTGCG
>CACZOL010000100.1 GCA_902782705.1 uncultured Selenomonadaceae bacterium | reverse complement strand
CCGGCCCCGCCGGTCAGCTTGTTTATATTACCTCAACAAAAGGGGGTTGTCAACTCTTTTTTTGCAATCTCCGGCAGGATTTTTTTCACGATTGTAAAATCTTATATAAACGGAGGGAGTTGTCAGCATGATTGATTTGCAAAAACTGGAAACCGAAAAGAATAATCCGGCCAGCAAACATATAGATACAATGTCAACTTTGGAAATGATGCAGGTAATCCATGCCGAAGACCAGAAAGCGGTGGATGCCGTCACGCCGCTTTTGCCCAAGATTGCCGAAACTGTCAATAAAATTGCACAGCGAATGCGAAGCGGCGGGCGCTTGATATACTGCGGTGCGGGCACGTCAGGTCGTCTCGGCATTCTTGACGCTGTAGAATGTCCGCCGACTTACAGCACGCCGCCGGAACTTGTCATCGGACTCATGGCCGGAGGCACCGGCGCAATCTTTCGCGCGAAAGAAGGCGCGGAAGATGAAGAGTCACAAGGAAAAGACGACCTTTCTTCCCTCTCGCCGACCACACAAGACACCATCGTCGGGCTTTCTGCTTCAGGCCGTACCCCGTATGTGGTCGGCGCCCTCCAATATGCCAAACGATTAGGCGCGCTTACCATCGCCGTCGCCTGCTCGCCCGCCTCGCCGATTGCCAGCATCGCCGAAATTGATTTGACAGCAGCAACCGGCGCGGAAGTCGTCACCGGCTCCACGCGTATGAAAGCGGGAACGGCGCAAAAAATGATTTTAAACATGCTTTCCACCGGTACGATGATCCGTCTTGGAAAAGTGTACGGAAACTTAATGGTCGACGTTGCCGCTACCAATGAAAAACTCCGGGAAAGAGCGCTCCATATAGTCATGGAAGTCGTTGGCTGCACTCGTGAAGAAAGCGAAACGTCGCTGCACAAAGCAGACGGACAAACAAAACTCGCCATTCTTATCGCCAAAGGGAACTGTACGAAGCATGAGGCGGAACGCATTTTAAGGGAGTCGGATGGTCAGCTTTCCGTCGCGCTCCGTATGTTATAAGGAGGGACGCTCAATGTCATTTGGCATATCCGTTTATCCAGGACTTGACAATACGCCGGAAGAAAACATCGACTTGATTCGCCGTGCCGCACAGCAGGGCGTTTCCCGTCTATTCACCTCCCTGCACATTCCGGAAAACGACCGCAGCCGATTCTCCGCTGAGCTGCGTGACCTGATTGATGTAGCTCGCAAACTTCAACTTGATGTCATTGCCGACGTTACGCCAGAGAGTGCCGCCATTTTAGGGCTCACATCATGCACGCTTGAAGCCTTCCAAAACATCGGCATACAAACCTTTCGCCTTGACGACGGCTTTGACGTTTCTGCAATTGCGTCTTTTACCCGTAACGCAGCGAACATTCGCATTCAGCTCAACGCATCCACGGTTTCCGAAGAATTTCTTGCCGAATTATCAAATAAAAATGCGGATTTTTCTTGTATTGACGCGCTTCACAATTTCTATCCGCGCCAAAATACCGGTCTTTCCGTCCGTGCGTTTTCGGAACGAACGGCACTTTTGCATCGCTTTGGCATCCGTACCGGCGCTTTTGTCGCAACGCAAAACGGCCGAAAACGATCGCCGCTGTATGACGGACTTCCAACGCTGGAGTTGCATCGAGGCTTTTCCGTCGACCTTGCTGCCCGCCATCTTGCGGCGCTCGGCATCGACGATATCTTCCTCTCCGACGCGTTGCCCACCGAGGCTGAACTAACCGCTTTCACCAAAACGACGCTGGATTGTGTAACGCTTCATGCCGTTCCAGCCATCGAAAGTGAAACACTTTCACTGCTCGCAGAGCCTTTTACCTCTCGCCCGGACGAAGCACGGGACGCTGTCCGCACCGTCGAAAGCCGCGCGCGGTCCAAGCAACTGACACTTCCTCTCGTGCCGGAAAATACATGCCAACGACCTTTCGGCTCAGTAACACTGGATAACATCGACTATCTCCGTTACGCCGGCGAACTTCAAATCACGAAACGCAATCTGCCCGCAGATCCGCGCGTTAATGTCCTTGCCCATATTCATGAAGAGGAACTATTCTTGCTTTCCTGTATTCACCCGGGAAGTAAGTTTCGCATTTTACTCGACCATTAAATGCATCTAAAGAAAAACAGCGACAAGGAATCATGCATTTCCCTGTCGCTGTTTTTAATTATCGACTAATATTACAGACTGGTACGGAAATAAAAGATACAGATGAACAGGACCGTCAAAATGATCATAATCGTATCGGCGATACTTGTCCGGTAATTGTCCGGACTGTAACGCTTCTTCTCATGGAAAGGTCTCGCATCGAGGAACTGCATCGGATTGTCCGTGACGAACATTATCTGCCGCACGCCAACACCCCAGGCATGTCCAAGGCTCCGACAAAGTCCGAAACAAAGATAAGCAATTCCCAAAACGCAGGTTTTAAACGGCCGTCGATAGAACCAATCCGTATCTAGGGAAACTGCCGTATGCGGCTCCATTCTCGGAAGGAACAACAGGAACGGAATCACACCGACAAACCCCATGATAAGTTGATTCGAGACGTGCGTGACGGTGTACGGTACATAACCCACCGGCCCAAAGGGCAGGAACTGGTACAGGCTGAATTCCGGAAAGCAGCCGATAATCGTGCAAAGCGCCGCGCCCACAACCATCGCAATTTTCATATTGCTCTCAATCGGACGCTGTTCCGGGGCCATGCCTTTATCCGGCGCAAGGAAGATGAAATAAACCATCTTGAAGCAAATCGACAAAAACGTACCGACACTTGCCAGTTCCAGAAGCAGGGCAACCGTACCCATATGTGCTTCTTCCGCTGCCGCAATCGTCACCATCTTACTGACAAATCCGTTGAAGAACGGAACGCCCGCAATGGAAAACGCGCCGACAAGGAAGCAGATAAATACCATTGGATAGCGTTTCGCCATACCGCCAAGCTGATTGATCTTGCGAATACCGGTAGCATAAGTGATTGCGTTACAACACATAAAAAGCAACGATTTAAACAAGATATCGCAGACGGCATGAGATGTAGCGCCATTCATACTCATCGCGGTCCCAATACCTGCGCCTGCAACCATATAACCCACCTGGCTGACAATATGATAAGATAGAAGTTTTATCATATCGTTTTCCATGACGGCATAACAGGCGCCGTACAGCGCCATCAAGACGCCGACACCGATCAAAAGTTCCGCGCCGCCAAAGATGCGAAGGAGCGAATAAACGGCCACCTTCGTCGTGTAGCTCGACATGAACACGCTGCCCGTAAGCGTCGCCGACGAATAGCCGTCGACGAGCCATCCATGCATCGGAACGGCAGCCACGTTGATGCAAACACCTGCAAGGATTGACCAGAACGCCGCGTCATATGGCCCAGCCATCAGATTGTGAACGAGGATATCCCCCTGTACAAGCTTCATAATGACGCCAAACAGTACAAGGTTACCGCTTAACGTATGCACCAAAAGATAACGGATACCTGCGCTTCGACTCGTCGGCCTCGGATCGTTCCAAATCAAGAATGTCGAGGTGACCGCTTCCAGCTCCCAAAAGAACAGGAACGTAATCCAATCGTGTGCGAGCACGACGCCAATGGAAGAACCGACATAGGCCATCGAACAAAGTGCTTCCAAAGGGCTCTTATTATGGCAACTGTATATGCCGCCGATAAGCCCGAAGATGCAGAAAATCACCGCGAAAACCCAGCTTAGGGAATCCACATAAAGATAGTGGACGGTAAAATCCGCAAGGAATTTGAAAGTCAAATCCGTCCCCGGTGCGATACGGAGCATACCAATCAGCGCCAACACCGGACAGCAGGCGAGAATCATCTTTCGCTCTTTCGGCGCGCAAAGCGCCGCTAAAAAGCCGACGAGGATGAAGATGATGCCCGGATGGAAATTCTCAAACATCGGAATCATCGCATCCTTTCTCATAATAATCTTCATCGCGCTGCAGGAGCGGCGTCATGATCAGCTTCGCAAGGATAATCAAAATCCAACAGCCGACAAACGCAAACGCAATCATACCGCCCGGCTTTTCAAGGAAATGCTCCGGCTCACTGTAACCGCCCATAGCAAAAGCTATCACGAAGACTACAGCCGCCAAAGCCGCCATCAGCAGAATGACTTTAAACCTTTTCGAGCGGTCGCCGACAAGATCCATAGGCTCAATCACCCCAGCCACCTCCCCATCCGGCTGTAATTCCCGCAGACGCCATTT
>CACZOL010000099.1 GCA_902782705.1 uncultured Selenomonadaceae bacterium | reverse complement strand
TCTTGTTCCAATATGCGCGTCGTTCTTCGGTTGAAGTTTGTTGTGTCATACTCGTTCCTCATGCCAATTCACAAAACGTGCCTTCCCCTCTGGGGTGAGGCAGTCCAGTAGACTGCCGAATGGCAGCCGAAGGCTGACGGATGAGGTCTTTCGACGTAACGATTAACACAAACGTAACTTCGTGAAACCTCACCCACCGCCTGCGCCCGAAACGTGCCACTGGCACGTTTCGCTCCTCCCCATCGGGGAGGGCAAATAAATTCTACGCCACTTGTCGCTTCACCAATTCAGCGAAAATACCGCCCTTTTCCACCAGTTCGTCGAATCCGCCCTCCTCGGCGATGCGGCCTTCGTCCATAACAATCACGTGATCGCAGCCGCGAATCGTGGAAAGCCGGTGGGCGACGACGATTCGCGTCGCGTTCAGCTTGTCCAAGCTTTCCGTGACGATCGCTTGGGATCGGTTGTCGAGGGCGCTTGTGGCCTCGTCAAAGATCAGGATTGCAGGCTTGTTGACAAGGGCGCGGGCAATCAGGAGCCGTTGCCGCTGGCCGCCGGAAATGTTCGAGCTGCCTTCGCTGATAACGGTTTGCATGCCCATCGGCATTTCCGAGATGTCCTTGGCAATGCCCGCCGCCTCCGCCGCTTCCCACGCGTCATCCTGCGTCAGGAGCCGCGTGCCGACGATATTCGTGAATATATCGCCGGTCATCAACTGACCGTTTTGCAGTACGACGCCCATCTGCGTCCTGACCGACGGCAGGGAAAGATCGGCAAGATTCTGTCCGTCATAAGAAACAAATCCCTTGGTCGGCGTCTCGAAACCCAAAAGGCAGCGCACCAACGTGGATTTCCCGCAGCCGGATTTTCCGACGATGGCGACGGTTTCCCCGGCGCGGACGCGGAAACTAACGTCGTGCAATACCTCCGCGCCATCCTCGTATGCGAAGGAAAGATGGCTGACCTCCATCGCGCCGGTCAGCGTCTCGGCGTCATTCTTTTCTCCCGCGCTCTCCGGCACTTCCTGTATGATCGGCCGCAAGTTTTCAAGCTGCGGCTGGATACCGAAGAATGTGCTGATAAATCCCATGATGCTGCCCAGCGTCGCGTTGAAGGACGAATAGGCCGCGCTGAACGCCATGAACTGCGCGTAGCCGATGCCCTGCTGCGCAGCCTTTCCGCCCGCAGCGTCTCCCGTGCCGTTTACCGCGATATAGTAAAGCAGCATCGTCAAAATAAAGGGTTGGATACTGGATATGATCGAGGTGTAATTATTCTGCCAGCGAAGCGCAAGCTCATAATTCCACTGCTTACCGAAGTCGCGGCTCCATAGGCGGTATGCCTGTTCCTCGGCACCCTGCACGCGAAACTTCGCAAGCCCCGCGAAAATCTGCTGTACCGTGCCAGCCGTCTGATTGCCCGCCTCGATAATTTTTCGCTGGAATTCCAACACCCGGCGAAAAACGAAAAACTCGAACAGGGAATAGACGAGCCAGACGCACATCGCGGCAAATGTCAGCTTCAAGCTGTAGTAGCACATCAATAAGACGCTCCAAAAGGAGAAAATGAAGCTGAATACCGTGCCGACGAAGTTCCCCGAGACCAGTCCCTTGACGACGCCAAGGCCGCCCATGCGCCCCGCCAGCTCACCCACGGTGTAGCGGCGGAAAAATTTTGTGGGCAGCGACAACAGTCGCCCCCAAAGCGCCGCTTCGGAGCTGATCTCTATTTTTGTCGAGATGCGCATGACCGCAATGGATCGCACGATGGAAAGCGCAGCCATCGTGAAGCTCGTGACCATCAGCGCCTGCGTAACGGTAGCGAGCCCTTGCCGATCGAGAATCGGAATGATGTCCTGGAAAATCGTCTCGGTGATGATGGGCGTCGCCAGCGGAATCAAGCCCGCGATCAAGCTCGTGAGGATAATCGTGCGATAGTCGGCTTTCCAGCACTGCCGGAACATGAACTTCAATAAATCCAGCAGCTTCAAAGCACGCGCCGGAAAGCCTGCATAACAGGCGAAAGCGTCCTCGGCAATATTCTGCGCGATCTCATCCGTAACGGGAATCCCCATAGGATACTCCGCCGTGATTGCCCGATAATGCATGGGCTCGTCAGGAATCAGCGCGGTGAGCCGCTTTTCCTCACCCCAATAACCAAGCATGACGCCGATATCTTTTTTATGCCATCCCTCGGAGAGCGTCACGAGACGGATCTGCATATTTCCCTTTTGCACGAGACGGCGCAAGAGGGCCACTTGATCCAGCCGCTTTGCCATATCGGAAGAAACGCCGATATTCTCTGCGGACATTCCCATCGCTTTCGCGGCCTCCGATACGATAAAGGCCGCCTCGCTTGCGCCGGTTTCATCCCCGCCGCTCTCGTAGTGAATCTGCTCCTCGCCCAAGAGACTTCGGATGGAGTTTTCGATGAGCATCCGTTTGCTCTTGGCGCGGGCCTTGATCCGCTGGGAAAGGCGCTTATCCTCGGAACCAAGCCTCATTCCGAGGAACATCGAAAAAATCTGCTCATTCTCGGTGAACATCTCCATCAATGTGTCACGGTCTTCCGCTTCTTCCAGCACCGTCCCTTTCCGCCATGCCTGAAGAACGTCGTCGCCCTTGTCGGCTAAAAGGCGAAGCCACGGGACTTCGCCCAGATTCTTGAACCACTTTTGCATCAGCGGCTTTAAGACTTCCGTTGTTTTCTCGTCGAAAGCCGTATCTTCCACCTCGGCGTCCTCGACGGCGCAGAGTACCACACTGATTTCGCCGAATTCGTCAAGCGAGGGGAACGCCGCTTCCCCCTCGCTGACCGTCATCAGGAAGAACTGACGGAAAGAAACATCGCCCGCCGTAACCGCGTAAGCTTCCAACTGACCGGAACACACGCGCACATATTTATTGTTGTCCGTCAGTTCTACTCTTTCTCCTGCGTTGAGTTTCATAGCTCGCCCTTTCTTCCCGAGTGAAGATATTCGCATATTATCCCCACTCTTCACTCCTCACTCTCAACTCTTAACCTTCTGCTTCCCGCTCTTCAATCAAGCGCCTATACGGCCCGTCGTGCTTCATCATCTCGCGGTGCTTGCCGCGTTCCACGACCTCGCCCCGCTCCAAGACGATAATCTCGTCGCAATCCCGAATCGTGGAAAGGCGATGGGCGACGATCAGGCAGGAACAACCGCGATGCTTGATATTTTCCAGTACAAGCTTTTCCGTGATGGGATCGAGAGCACTGGTAGCTTCGTCCAGTACCAAGAGCGACGGATTGACTGCCAATGCCCGGGCAATTTCGAGACGCTGCCGCTGACCGCCGGAAAAATTCAGTCCGCCTTCGGCGACCTTCGCCTCATAGCCGCCCTCCAGCTTCAGGATGTCGTCATGAATGCAGGCGTCTTTCGCCGCCTGCACGATATCGCTTTTCGGCACCGAGGAATCAAACAGCGCGATGTTTTCAGCCACCGTTCCCGTAATCAAGAACACTTCCTGATCCACCGCCGACACAGAATTCAAGATCACGGAGCGGGGCAGCTTTTCCCGCGCCACGCCGTCAAAAGCGACGGTACCACCCCATTCCTTGTATAGCCCCGTGACAATTTTCGCAAGCGTACTCTTGCCGCTGCCCGACGCCCCCACCACGGCCACCCAGCCGCCGGGACGCACATGCATTTTGAAATCTGTAAGCAAAGGTTTTTCCAGCGGACTATACCCGAAAGAAACGCCTGTAAGTGTCAGTTCCCCGGACAACCTTTCCCGCGGGAAGGTCCTCTCCGCATCGTCCTCCGGGAAATTCAGTTCGTCCACCTTGTAGCGGCGCACATCGTTCAGCCGCTGCATCTGCATTTCCGTCGTCTGCAGTGTCGCGCCGAGTCCGAGCAGGGCGTTTACCGGAGCCTGAAAACTCCCCATCAGGTTCTGGAAAGCCATAAACATGCCCGCCGTCATAGCCCCGTCCATGATCGAAAAACCGCCGAAGGTCATGATCAGCGCGCCGTTGATGCCGCCGAGCAGCGTCGGCAAAAGCGTCACCGACATCGACCACATGGTCGTTTCCTGCGAAGCGGACAGCACCTTCGTTTGATAACCTGCCCATTTCGTAAAGAAATCCGCTTCGTCGCCGTTGGCCTTGATGGTCTCGATCATGCGAAGTCCGTTCATGGCTACGCCGTAAGCCTTGCCCGCATCCTGCTGAATTCGCATATTGAGGTCGGTCAAGTGGCGACGCATGGCAAAAAACATGATGATGCCAATCGAACTGAACGCCACGCCGATAATTGTCAGCGTCACGTTGTACTGCAAAAGCAAGAGAAGATAGAAAACCGCCACGAGCAGATCCAGCACAGCGGTAGCCGCAGGTCCGGACAAGACGCCCGCTATGGACTCGTTGAAACCCACGCGGCCCGCCACTTCCGCCGCATATCGCTGGTGAAAAAACTGCATAGGCAGCCGCAACAAATGCCAGAAATAACTGGACGAATCGGCCAGCGTCAACTTCCGCTGCCACGCGGTCAGCACCACAGCCCGAAGCCAGGCAATCGCACCCGTGATGAGGAAAGAAACCGTCATGGCGAGGCAGAAATTGAACATCCAGTCCGGATGTTTCCTCGTCAGAATATCGTCCATGAAAATCTGACTCATGACCGGAGACGCAAGACCGGGAATGATTGCGCAAAGCTCCAAGATGAAAATGAACGTCGCCGCCCATTTATCCTCCCGCAGCTTTGCCCAGATATCCTTGAAAACGTTATATCGTTTCCCTTCCTTGACAAAGCCCTCTCCCGGCTCAATGCGAAGCGCGACGCCCGTGTAGGAGGTGCGGAATTCCTCAAAAGGCACGGTGCGCCGCCCCATCCCCGGATCGTTCAAATAACAAATGCCGTCTTTAATACCCTCTAAAACCACAAAATGATTAAATTCCCAGTGGATAATCAGCGGGAACGGG
>CACZOL010000098.1 GCA_902782705.1 uncultured Selenomonadaceae bacterium | reverse complement strand
TGGTGCGCCCGGCGCGATTCGAACGCGCGACCCTCGGTTTAGAAGACCGATGCTCTATCCAGCTGAGCTACGGGTGCAAATATGGTCGGAGCAACAGGATTTGAACCTGCGACCCCCTGCTCCCAAAGCAGGTGCTCTACCAAATTGAGCTATGCCCCGAAAATGATAGAAATACCTGTTTATTATAATGGCAGGCGACAAGTCTGTCAATCGGCGGCGGCCGCTTTTCCCGCACTCTGCGACATCTGTTGCAAGAGTTCCACAGCGCCTCGGCCCATGCCCGTCTCCCGTACCACTTCGTCGGGCGTCATGCCTTGTTCCAAGAGCTCCCGCGCGCGATCTGCCGCCGACGACGGACGGGAATCTTTCGGCGCGATGTCCGGTACTTCTCCTCCGTCGTAAAAATCTACGTCTTCCGGCTCTTCTTCCGCCGACGCGGCGGGCGTCTCTGCGGGCTCCACCTCGCCGGCCTCGTCCTCCTGCGAGATTTCCTTCAGCGCCTCCATCACGCCTGCCGTCGTCTCCTGCGCCGCCGGCTCAGACGGAAGCGCCTCCTCCGAATCGTTTGCGCTCTCGTCCCGGGACTCCGCGTCAAACGCTTCCCCTTCGGTCGTTTCTTCTGCAAACGACGCTTCCTGCTGCGAGTGTGTCTCGTCGGAAGCGGCTATATCCGCCGCTTCCTCCTGCGGCTGCCAACTTTCCTCGTCCGCAAACAGTTCCGTTTGTTCCTCTTCCGGCTCATATGAAAGTTCTTCTCTGTCAATCGGTTCCGTCTCCGCCGTGTCCGGCTCCGCAAAAGCGTGCACGTCCTCCGTCTCCATCGGCAAATCTACGACGTCCGCCACGCTGGACGAAACGACGATCTCCGCCTCCGTCCGCGCGAGTTCTTCCAGCTGTTCCTTGGAAAATGCGGGCTCGTTCTCTTCCGGTTCTTCATACCGATATGAATCCCGACGCGGCGCGATCTGCGAATCCACGATGACCGCCGGCGTTTCCTCCACGGCCATTTCCACAGGAATCGCTTGGGCCGGACGATCCGCAGACGCGGAACGCCGAGACGAAGCGACGCGGCGCGGCTGCTCCAAATACTGCTCCCAATTTTCCTCTCGTTCTTCTCTATATGGCTCCGACGGATAGGAAACCGCCTCGTAGGGATCGGCATAATGCTCATGGCTATACGCGCCGCGCGGTTCCTGCCCCGCGCGCTCGTAATACGCCGCTCTTTCCCGACGGGGCGCGCCGCCATACGTCGATTCCGCTGCGTACATCGACGCCGAAAGCGTCTCGGCGAAATCGTCCTCTGCCGTGTCTCGCCTCGGCTGCACGCGCGAAACAGGAATATATTCCGCTCTGTGCACGGCGTTCACACCGTCGATCGGGCGCAGGGAGCGATACGGCGGCGTCGGCATGACACGAGGCCTGTACTCGTCCCGCGCGCCCCGTATTTGCCCGGTCATCCTATTGTCGTATTCCGGCGCGTACATTTCCTCCTGCGGCGCATAATACGGCGCCCGCGCAGCGCGCATCGCCGCAAACTCTTGCTCCGCCCTTTGCTGTGCCCGCTCCTGATCGGCGCGCACTGCGGCCAGCTGCTGCTCCAATGTCCGCGCGCGGTCGTCCGCCGCCGCTACGAGATTCTCGAGCTGATGGATATGCGATTCCATGCGCGTGATGATCGCGTCCGCCGAATGTTCCATCTGGAGGCGCATCTTCACCGACGCTTCCTCGACCTCGTCCGCCTTGCTCGACGCGCCGTTCCAAAGATCTCTCCGCACGATGAACACGATCAATATGCCCACGATGATGAGAAATCCCAAAATCTCCGTCGCCATGCTTCATCCCCTGCCAAGAGCGCCGCCAAGAACGACGCCGCCAAAAACTGCAATAAAGAAGCAGACGTAAACGCGCACGCTCAAAAAACGCGCTCCCGCCTGCCTGTGGGAATCACTGAAAGTCCCGTCTCTGCTCAAAGCGATATGTCAATATTATGCCCGCGCAGAAGATCAATGACCGGCGTCTCTTCTTCCTCGCCGCGTTCACGCCGCCGCCGCCGATCGCCCTGATAGCCGCCGCCCCGCGACTCTCGTTCGGGATCGTCTTTGATCCGTCCGTCTTCCGGATTGTCGCGCGTCTGCACCGTCTCCATTTTCGTTTTGACGTCCATCTGCTCGCGCGCCATCGCAAACTCTTGCTGCACGTTGACCTGCTGGTTCAGGTTGTGCTGCACCTGTCCGGCTTCCGTCGTACGGGGAACGACCATTTGCAGACTAATCGGATTGATGTCCATCGACATTCCTTTCGCCTCCTGCCTTTCTTACATCAGTACGGCCCTACTCTGACTTCGTCCTCCTCCAGCTGGAACGTGCAGTGCTGCTCCTCCGTCTGTAAATGTTTCACCACGGAATTGACAATGAGCTTTTGCCCGGGATATATCTTGTCGGAAACGCGGATACGACCGTTCCGCATTTGCGCGAGCTGCTCTTCGAGTTCATGGATGAGACGCTCCGAACGCTCCACTTGTCCCGCGAGCGGGAACTGCGAGCGCGTGAGCTGCGCGATCTGCTCCGCCCGCTGCGGCGGAAGCTGCGATACGTCGATTTTTCCCAGCGTGTTAAGCGCCTGCGTAAGCTGCTGAAGTTTCTTCTTCGACGCCGAATATTCCTTGCACGCTTCTTGGTATTTCTTTTGCAGGCTGGGATTTACGCCCACCACGAGGCGGGACGCGACGAGAGCCTGATTGCCGATCGTCTTTGCGCAAATCTCCTCACCTGCCGCAAGATAACCGCCCGTCACCAGCCCGCGTTTGCCTTCGACCTCGATGCGAAGGCCTGCCCGAAGGTCGGAATGGAGCGCGACGTCCGCAATCATAATGACGCCGCCCGCCTCGACCGTCGCATTTTCTACAAAAGCCGCCTGCACGTCCTCTTCCGCGACGACCAGCCCTTTTCCGTCTATGCCGATGATGCCGCCCTTGATGAAGACGTTGTAGCCCTCCACCCTGGCGCCGTTCACCGCGCCTCCGATCGTGATATTGCCCGTCGCCTTGACGGCAAATCCCTGCTGCACGTTGCCGCTGATATCCACAGCGCCGATAAAATCGATATTTCCCGTCCCGACGCCAACGTCGCCCTTGATCTCAATCCTCGGATCGATGCTGTACTTGTTGTTCGCCTCGACGATCTGCCCGTCGATTGTTGCAACGACGAAATTCTCGTCCTTGATCTCCGTATTTTTCCCGGCGGGCACCGGCTTCGGCTTGCCCGGCTTCGCCTTGATCGCATCGCCGAAAATATTCGTGCCCTCGACGCCCATCGTGTGCGGCACGCGCTCCGCGATAACGTCTCCTTTCCTCGCTATGAGGAAAAGGTTCATATTTTTGTAATCGACCTTACCATACTGATCTTCCGCGAATTTTCCTCTGGAGGACGCGTCAAACTTTGGAACGATTACCGCGTCTTTGCCCGCCTCCGGCGGCTTGCCCTGTGCAATCACGATCTGCGATCCGTGCTCCAGGCCGCGCTCGATGGCGCCCTCGTCGATGCCGAAAACGATACGCCGTTCCTCCAGCGCTTTCATAATATCTTCTTTATGCGGCGGGACTTGTCCCGGCTGACGATCGATCTTCATCGTGGCCGTCATCCGGTCTTTGGAGACCTCGATTTGGAAAGCCATCACTTGGCGTGCTTCTGCTTCGACAGGCACCGGCTCTCCTGCATTACTCCCGTCATTCTTTGTCGACGTGACCGTGGCTTCAAACGTCGAGGCCAGTCGAAACGGCTGTCCTTCTGCCGCGCGGACGACACGGGCCAAATCCACCATATTATAATCCATGACGCCGTATTCTTTTAAGATCTGCCGCATATCGGAAAGCTCAAAGAGCACACCGTCCGTGGCTGGATAAACGGTAAGGAATACGCCGTCTGGTTTAAACTCAAAAAGATATCCGGCCTCCCGGCCGCCGACTTCCGCGCTTTTCAGTTCGTTCGCCATGTGCATCCCCCTTTACGCATCAGCCGACCAGATTGGCTTTTTCGCGGGCAAGGAAGCCCCGCAACCGAAAAATAGCTTTTGTATGGAGCTGGCATACACGCGCTTCCGAAATGTTCAGCACCAAGCTGATCTCTTTCATCGTCAGTTCCTCATGGTAATAAAGCGCAACAACTTGCCGCTCCCGCTCCGGCAAACGGTCGATCGCCTTCGCGAGCATCTCCTGCCGTTCCTGTTTTTCTATCGTCTCTTGCGGCGACGGAACGGCATTCATCGTCGTTTCCGCACGCATATAGTCGTCAAGCGGAATGACCGTCGCAGCGCTCATCTGCGTCACGACTTTCCCGAAATCCTCGATGCTCAACCCCATGGCGTCGGCGATCTCCTCGTCCGTCGCGCTGCGTCCGAGCGAACCTTCAAGCTCGCTTACGCATTTTTCATACGACCGTATCTTCTGCCGGATTGAAACGGGAAGCCAGTCTTTGGAACGGAGATAATCGAGCATCGCACCGCGAATACGGACGCCCGCGTAAGTTTCAAACTTATTCTGTCTTTTGAGGTCGTAGCGCTCGACCGCGTCCAAAAGGCCAAAAAAACCGCTGCTGATCAAATCGTCGCGGTCAATATGGGCGGGAAGGCTGATGGCAATGCGGCCGGCGATGATATTGACGAGCGGAAGATAATTTTCCACCAGCCGGTCGCGCAATTCTTTCGTATGCGTCTTTCTGTATTCTTGCCAAAGGGACTCGCTTTCCTGCTCGCTGAGCTTCGTATCCATCGAAAGCCGTCCCTCCTTTCCCATCCGTCCTGTTCAGCCTGTCAGGACGCTCCTTAACTCAGCTTTCCGGCACGCTGAGACTTTCGAGGTTTTCCGACGTCATGGGCGCAAACGTCGGAGGCTCCTCCGGTTCTTCCTCCGTTTCCCCGGAAGCAAACGCGTCGTCTAACACGGCGTTTTCCAAACCGCCCATATCGCCCTCCGACGTCTCCGCCGCGTTTTCCTCCTCCGGCAAAGCGCCTTCATCCGACAGCTGCTCTTCTTCCAAGGGTTCGCCGGGCGCCGGCTGCCCCTCCTCGTCCGTCGGAACCGTTTCCTCCGAAGCCGTTTCCTCGCCCTCCGCTTCGGGGTTTTCCTCTCCGTCGGGGTTTACTTCCGCCCCTTCCTGCGGCGCTTCTTCGCCCTCCTGGGTGAGGAGTTCTTCCAAATCTTCCTGCTCCGTCTCCTCCGCTTCGCCCTCGGCCTGTTCTCCCTCTCCGGCCTCCGGCTCTTCCGCTTCGTTTATCCACTCCATCTGAATCTGTTCTTCATGCCTGGAAATGAACAGCGGGATTCCGATGCTGTCAAGCCAATACAGCACGCCGCCCATAAAAAGCCCCGAAACAAAAAAGCCGATGATCGCGCGCCAAAATACGACGCTGAGCTGGCGATCCGAGAATATACCAGCGATCACGATAATCGAGGCCGCAATGATTGCCGTCACGAGCGAAATGCTGAGTTTAAAGCCGCCGTCCGCCATATACAGCTTGCACCATCTGTATACGCGTTCCCGGGCAGCCGATTTCCGACGATTCCATTTCGTCCGTTCCGCTTCCGCCTGCGCCAGCGCCAACGGATCTGTGCGGGACATAGCCTCCAGCGTCGCGCCGCTCAATGCGTGCGCCGGCTGTTCCGCCGTCTCTTCCTCCGGCGGCGTCTCGCTTTCCTCTGTCGGCCCGTCGTTCTCCGGCGCCGCCTTGGCGTTCAGCGACATTCCGATGTCCAGTTGCGCCGCCTCCGCCGAAATCCCAGTCTCCTGCGGCGCATCGTCGCCCTGCATTTCTTCGGGCATCTCTATACGCTCCGCTTCACTCACTTAAATATCCTTCTCACCTTTTACCATCGTCTTCACGGTGTAAACCCCGTTCTCAAGGTTGATCGACACCGTGCGGCCGTAATTCTCTCCCGTATCCTCAGCCAAAAGCCGGATTCCCATGTCCTTCAGTATGCTTTTTACTGTCTCGGCGTTGCGCTCGCCCACCTTCATGATGTCCGTCGCTTTCGCGAAAGCAAACATCTGCGCGCCGCCTGCCATCTTCGCAACAAGACGGCTCTTGTTCGCACCCAGGGCCAGGACATCCTTCAGCATCAGCGGCATACCCGTATCCGCAAATTTTGCCGGGTTTTCCGTCGTTCTGGACGATTTGCTGTCGGGAAGCATGATGTGGAGCAATCCGCCGACCTTCGCCGTCGGATCGTACATCGACACCCCGATGCAAGACCCCAAGCCATAGCTGAT
>CACZOL010000097.1 GCA_902782705.1 uncultured Selenomonadaceae bacterium | reverse complement strand
TTCTCGTCATGTAAACGCGTGAAAGGAGGTGAGGAATATGCAGGTAGATCGCGTCAATTTCGCCGATATCCTCGTGGCCAGCGCGCTGGGCGCAGGGCTGATCATGACCATCTGGCTCGCGCAGCAGGAGCTTTCCATGAGCATCGCCAGCGGCTTGCTCGGTTATCTGGGCGGGGTGAAGATTGCCGGCGTAGGGCGAAGATTTTAGCACTGCCGGTTATTTTTCCGTCATGCTGTGGCAGAGCGCGTTCGACGTAGGTTTCTCACTACGACTTCACGCGCTCTTCCTTGCCTGACGAAAAAATTCCTCGGCAGTGTATTTATGCAGCAATGCAAATTGGTAAACATTACGAGAGGAGTCATATTATATGGAAGCAATTCAAATCGTAAATCGTGGGTTGTTTTTCCCTTCGGGGCGGCTGACGCCGCGCAGGGAAACGGAGCGCATCGTCCTGCACCATACGGGCGGCGCGCCGGGGGAAGACTTAGACGCGGAGGCGATCGACACTGTGCATCGCCGCCTCGGCTGGGCGGGCGTCGGGTATCACTTCCTGATACGGAAGAGCGGCGCGGTGGAGGCGGGACGTCCGGCCTTTGCCGTCGGCGCTCACGCGGAAGGGGCGAACGGCGACAGCGTCGGCATAGCCCTCGGCGGGAATTTCTGCGAGGAGGAGCCGACGGCGGCGCAGGTCGAGTCCTGCGCGATGCTCTTGGCGGTCTGCGCCGCGTCCTTCGGCGTGGCGCTGGACGGGGAGCATATCGTCGGCCACCGGGATCTCTCCGCCACCGCCTGCCCCGGCGACGCGCTCTACGAGCGGCTGGAAGAAATCATCGGAAAAGCGAATTGGTACTGTATGAACGATTGAACCACAAAAAGCCGTCCCTTTCGGGGCGGCTTTTTCGGTTGCTTTTTGCACAGACTGTGCTATAATGAACGTAAGGAAAAGGTGCTGCCGGTAAACGGTCAGCCCCGGCATGATAGCTAAATGAGATTAGCCGCCTATGCCTGCAAGCGTTCGGCGGCTTTTCTCATGCCTTCAGAGCGATAACGCATAACGCGAAGATAAAAATCAGCGCGAAAAAATCGTATTTCGTCATCGGCGTCGCCCCCTTTCAGGGGCTGAGTCTCGACCGCCTACCATTTATGGCAAACACCTTTTCGATACCATTATAGCGTCTGTGTATTCGTCCGTCAAGCGCTTGCCGCTTGCTTTCGCAGGGTTTTCAGCGCTCTGCCCTTGATGACCGCCGCCGCCTGCTGGCTCATGCCGAGGCGCGCGGCGGCTTCTTTTTGCGTCAATCCCTCCTGATAGAGCATGGTCAGCAGGCGGCGCGGCTTCTCGGCCAGCGGCGCCAGCATCGCGCGAAACGCGTCGTCGGATTCGATGCGCGACGGCTCGTCGCGGTCGTCCGGCACGGCCGCCAGCGGACTTTCGCCGTCCTCCGTCTCCGCCGGATAGACCTCGCGCTGCCAGAGACGGCGCGACTTCTTGAACAGCGTGCGCAGATCGCCGTAGACCTTCGCCTTTGCGAAGCCGGGAAACGGCACGCCCCGGGACTCGTCATAGTCGCGCAGCGCGCAAAGGAAGCTCTCGTGCGCCGCCGACAACGCGTCCTCGCCCAGAGGCGCGAGATGCGCCTGCCCTGCGGCTTTGCGGCACAGCCCCTCATACATGGAAAGCAGCGCCGCCGCCGCCTCACGGTCGCCGCGTTTCGCGGCGTCGATATACAGTTGTTGATCCATTTTCCTCACCTTTCATGGGTGAGGAACCGGTTCCTCGAATAGGGAAAAGCCTGTCTTCCCTCAGCGCTTGCCTGTAGTCTGCGCTTTTTTGCCGAAAAAAACAAAAGCCGAGCGGCATGCGACTCGACTTTTTTAAAAAATGCGTTCTATTTTATTGACAATAAGGAACGGATATTCTATAATAAACCGTGTTTGTGACGCGCGGCCCGGACGTTGCCCCCGTTTCGGCCGCTATATCTTTCATGCGGTATTATAAATGAATGAAAGAAGGAAATGAATCATGAAGGAAACTCTTCCGAAGGACGATGAAATCGCCGCGCTGCTCCCCACGTACACGCAGGAGGGCGACGTGACGCGAATCCTGCTCACGAACGGCACCGAGATCGTCTATCGCCGGACGATGCGCGCGACAATCCGGCGGCTCGCGCGACGCCGCTGCAAAGACGTGGCGCTGCTGCGCCGATGGGCCTCGCGCTATACCCATCGCACGCTGAACAATCCGATCGCGGCCTCCGCCGACCTGGTGCTCGTGCCGGTCAAGACGCGCCGCCCGCGGGTCGGGGGCGACGTCACGATGGCGCACATCAACGTCGCCGCCCTTGCTGATACGTTCCCCGAGCCGCCGGAGGAAGGGCCGGGGCGTCGGCGGACGCGGCTCCGCCGTCCCCTGTCGGGCGTGCAGCCGGACAAGCACGCCGTCCTCTCGCTGGCGGGCGGCGCGTCGCTCTCCGTGCTTTGGAGCGAGAAGACGATCCGCGCCCATATCAGCGCCGCGCGCCATATCCGCGCGGAGCTGGTGCGGGACGAAGAGGAAGCCGTGCTGCGCCGTCTTTCGTGTGGACGCGAAGCGGCGAAGTAATGAAATAATAAGGAAGGAAACGACAAAAAAGCTCTCCTGTTTTCAGGGGAGCTTTTTTGTGTCCCTCTCTCTGAGGAAGGTGGCAGCCCGCAGGGATGACGAAGGGATTTTTAAGAAAAATTTCCGACTGTTGTATATCCTTTCCCTCGTGTCATGTATGCGGGTGAAAGGAGGTGATACGCATGGCGGTTATCGCAAAGAAGCAGGCCACGAAGCTGGTCCTCGCGGTCGAGAACGGCGTCGCGGCGGACGGCTCCGCGACCTACGGGCAGGTCGGGATCCGCAACGTGAATCCCGAGCTGACGGATGAAAACGCCTACGACGTCGCTTCGGCGGTGGGCGGCCTGCAGGCGCTGCCGGTGGGCAGCATCGCGCGGCAGGACACGTCGGTCCTCGCGCTTGCCTAATGGCGGCGCAAAAGAAAACAGCGGAAAGGAGGTGAACGGTACATGGCAAAGACCCTGAACATGCGCTTCACGCTGACGAACGGCAAGACGACCACCCTCGGCGTGGCGAATCCGAAGGACGATCTCGCCCGCGAGGACGTGGAGCCGGTCATGCAGTCCATCATCGATAAGTCGGCGCTCCGCATCAAGGAAGCGGCCCCCGAGTCGATCAAGGCTGCCGTCATTCGCGAAGTCAGCGAGACGAAGCTGATTTGACGGATAAGGCACAAGAAAACCCCGACGTCATTGACGTCGGGGTTTTCTGTATGCCGTTATTCGTCTTCCTTTTTCTCTTTCCGCTTGGCGGCGACCTCTTCCCAGTCGATGCCGGCGATCTTTTCCAGGAGCTCCTCCTCGGAGGTCGCTTCGAGACGCACGCGCAGCGGCCTCTCGTGGGGCGCTTTTTCCTTCCGCTCGGCCTCCTCTTTTTCCTCGGCGCGGCGCTCTTTCGCCTTCTCCATGCGCTCCTGCTGCCGTTCGGACATCTTCTCCAGCTCCGCGAAGAGCTTCATGTTGCCGTCGTTGTCGAAAGCGATGGAAATGTGCTTGAACTTCACGCCTTCGCCCAGCTCGCCTTTTTCCTCGATGCGCTTCGTCATATCCACGGCGGACTCGACCTTTTTCATGACCTCCTCGGCGTACTCCTCGTCGTTGGCCATCTTCTCGATCTCGTCGTTCGTCAGCACCACGGAATACGCCTTCGTGCCGGTCAGCTTCATCGCGCGCGGGTCCTCGATGCTCGACACCGCGAAGAAATCATACTTGTCCCCGTACTTCTCGCGCAGCTTCGACAGGAAATCCTTCGCCTTGTCGGACAGCTTGCCCTCCGTCAGGAAATCGTCGTCCGCGTCGGGCTTCCGGTTCACGGCGAACTTCTGCTTCTGCGCCTCCAGCGCGTTCAGGCCTTCCTTCGACAGCTCGACGCCGAAATCCGCGCCGAAATCCGCGCCCTTCTTCGCGTCCGCGCCGTCCTTCTTGCCCGCGCCGCGCTTGCCGCCGACCTGACCCGTCGTCTTCTGGTACATGGAATAGTTGGAATTGATTCCGTTGAACATGGTGAATTGCCCCCTTCGCCGATACCTTCGAGTTCCTTCTCGAACCGATATAACTTCTTATCTATATATCGAAAAATCCGTCCAAAAACTTAACGGGGAAAATACATTTTTGGGAAGAAAAATTATCGCCGTCATGATATAATGCTCATAAGAAAGGAAGTGGGAGCATGAACGGGAAAAAAATCTTGGCGGCGGCGCTGGCGGGACTTATTTTCGCCGGTGTTCCCGCGGCGGCGCTCCTGCCGACGGCCTATGCGGCGGCAAAGCAGGACGAGGGCGCCGCGCAAAAGAAACCGAAGCGGCGCAAGGGCGGCAAGCCGGAAGCGCTGACCTACGAGCGCGCCATGGAGATCGAGAACAAGCGCCATCAGGACAAGCTCGACCTGATCTGGAAATCCTACAAGCACCACCCGCCGAAACTTCGCGCCGCGCGGCAGCGGGAAAACGCGTTCCACGCGAAACGCGTCGAGGAAATCAACAGGAAATTCGGGCGAGGATAGGGACAAAAGGAGTGCTTTTTAAAAAGTGCTCTTTTTTTATGCTTCAAGATAAATTTCAGCTATTTGATGGATAATAATTGTCGTGATATGACGCGGAAGAAGATGTCCCCCGCCTCTATAGGCGGGGGTGCGAATATCATAACGGGCGGCGGGCAAATATCTCCCCCCTCGTTGAAAGGCTAGAAGGAAGTTTTGCCTATGGCAAAATTGGAACAATGGCCTTATAATACAATATATAGTTGTAAGAAACCGAACAAACCACAGGATTAAGGGGTTCAGACCGAATGACACCGGAAGTCAGCGCGCATGTGAAGCGTCACTTTGACGAATTCTACGAGGCGAACCCGTTCCTCGCGCTGCTCGGCGTCCGGGTGGCGTCGTATGCGCGCGGGCGCGTGCGTCTCGAGATGGACGTGAAGCACGAGCATACGAACGTGCACCATATCGCCCACGGCGGCGTCGCGGCGACGCTGGTGGACACCGCGATGGGGATCGCCTGCTTTACCTGCGACAAAGGCGTCGTCACCTTGGAAATGAATATGTCCTTTATTCGTCCGGTCTGCGAAGGGCGCATCTTCGCAGAGGGAGAAGTGATCCACGACGGGAAGCGCACGATGGTCTGCGAGGGACGCGTCTTCGGCGAGGACGGGGAACTCTGCCTGAAATCGGTGGGCACCTTTTACGTTGTTCGGAATTTTATCGAAAATCCGGCAGAATGACTGTAAGGAATGATTGCGATGCATTTACATAGATGGCTCCGCGCTTTCGCGGCGCTCGCTTTCGTGCTGGCGTTCACGGCGCAGACGGCGCTCGCGGCGAAGCTGCCCGCGCCGCCGCAGATCACGGCGGAAGCGGCGATCCTCGTGGAAGCGTCCACGGGGCGCGTGATTTACGAAAAGAATGCCGACCGGCTCATGTATCCGGCCAGCATGACAAAAATGATGACCTGCATCCTCGCGCTGGAAAACTGGAAAGACCTGTCCGCGCCCGTGACGGTCAGCCCCGACGCCGCCGACACGGAAGGAACGGACTTCGTCGAGGGCGACGCTCTCGCTATGCGCGAGCTGTTGATGGCGCTGATGATGGAGTCGGACAACGGCGCGGCGGTGGCGGTGGCCGAGGCCATGACGCCGTCCCACGACGCGGCGGAGTTCGCGGCGAACATGACGCAAAAGGCGTGGACGGTCGGCGCGAAGAACACCCAGTTCGCCAATCCCAACGGACTGCCGGACGTGCGTCACGTCACGACGGCCCGCGATATGATGAAGATCGCGCGGTACGGCTGGACGAACAAAGAATTCCGCAAGATCGTGGACGCCCGCGAGCACACCCTCGTCTGGAGCTCGGGCGGCGCGAAGCACCGGCGGAAAATGGAAAACACCAACGAGCTTCTTTATACCTATTCCGGCATGAGCGGCATCAAGACGGGCTGGACGCGGGCGGCGGGCGGCTGCCTCGCGGGGGCGGCCACGCGGAACGGCGTCACGCTGATCTGCATCGTCATGAACGCGCCGGACACGGACGACCGCTTCACGGACACGGCGAAGCTCATGGACTACGGCTTCCCGCTGGTCCGCCTGGTGAAAGGGCCGGTCAAGGAAAAAATCGAGAAGACCGTCTGGGTGCATGACGGCAGCACCTACAAAGTGACCGTGCACCCGAGGGAAGACGTCAAATATCTGCTCTTCAACGGCGACGACCAAAAGAAATTCAAGATCGACTTCGACCTGCCGCGCTTCATTCGCGCGCCGATCAAGAGCGGCGACAAAGTCGGCGACCTCGTGGTTCTCTACGACGGCAAGGAGGTCGGCCGCATCGACATGATCGCCGGCGACTCCATGCAGAAGGGCTTCAGCCCCGTGGCCGCCGTGCTGGATTTCTGGGACGGCATTACCTCGTAAAAATCTAGGACAAAACTCCGCTTTTTGCGGAGTTTTTTTGTGTTCGGACCGATTTCGGACCGATTTGGCAATCCAAAAGGACGCAAAACGGAAAAATTTATGCCGTGAATGGTAAAAAGTTGCCGTGAATGACATTTTTCATGTCGTTCACGGCATCTTTTTGTCGTTCACGGCGATTTTGTTGACTTCCGGTTTTTCGGGTTTACAATATGATAGGTTAAGCCCTCCCCTTTGGGGAGGGGGGACCGGCGGAGCCGGTGGGTGAGGTCTCGTGACCGTCGCGCTTCGCGCGTCACCTCTCGGGGAGCCCATTGGACTTCCGCGCAAGCCTTTTCCTCAAGGGAAATCTGATTAGTGTCAATTCAAAAACACTTGATATTTACCGAAAGGAGTCAATCACCAATGAGAAACCGCGACATTCTTGGAAGAAACACAAAATTTGGCGCTGCCCCAAGCAGAAAAGCACAGGCCGCCCTCGCCCTCGCC
>CACZOL010000096.1 GCA_902782705.1 uncultured Selenomonadaceae bacterium | reverse complement strand
GAATTCCGGTACGATCTTCAAAAACGCATCGCACTTCGCCGCAAACTCCGGCGGCAGATCGGCGCTGACGCCGCCGACGCGGATATAGTGGAACGTCATACGCGCGCCGCAAACGAGATCGAACAAGTCGAGTATTTTCTCTCTGTCGCGGAACGCGTAGATCATGCCCGTGACCGCGCCCAAATCATTGGCCAGCGATCCGATGAAGACAAGATGGCTGGCGATGCGGTTCAGCTCGGCAACGATTACGCGAATATATTCCGCGCGTTCCGGCACCTCGATCTGCGCCAGCTCCTCCACCGCGCGGCAATAGCCAAGATTGTTGTTCATCGACGACACATAGTCGAGCCGATCCGTATAGGGAACGCCCTGGATATATGTCCGCGACTCCAGCAGCTTTTCGATGCCGCGATGCAGGTACCCCATGTACGGCGTCGCTTTCAAGATGTTTTCGCCGTCAAGATCGAGCCGCACCTGCAAAACGCCGTGCGTCGACGGATGCTGCGGTCCCATGCTCAGCGTATAGGTTTCCGTCTGCGGCATCTCATCGGCCCCCTTTTTGAATCCGGCGCACACGCGGCGGCATGATCTGCTTGTAATCCTTGCGGAGCGGGTGTCCCTCGAAATCGTCGGCGAGCAAGATCCGCCGCAAATCCGGATGACCGGTAAAGCCGATTCCCATCAGGTCGTAAACCTCGCGTTCCTCGAACTCCACGCCGGGGAAAACGCCCGTGACGGACGGAACCGCCGGCTGATCGTGGTCGAGCTTCACCTTGACCGTGATCCACGCACCCGTATTCCAATTAAAAAGATGATAGACCATCTCGAAATACGTCCCGTAGTCCACCGACGTCAGATTTTCGAGCCGGGCGAACGCAAACCGCTCGTCGTCCCGTAAAAACGAAAGCACCGCGACGAGATCCGCCGCAGTGACATAAACTGCAGGCATCGTCGCCTCACCGTCATATTCCACGGACGGGAATTTTTCCTTCAATATCGTCAAGAGCGACGCGTCGATATAAGCCTTCATGCTTCCATCAACCTCGCCTTCCGTTCTTCTTCCACACGCTCCGGATGCATGATCTTCTCACGGAGCTTCAGCATACCGTCGATCAGGGCCTCCGGCCGCGGCGGGCAGCCGGGGATATAGACGTCCACCGGCAGCACCTCGTGAATGCCCGGCACCACCGAATACGAGTCGGCAAACGGGCCGCCGCCGATGGCGCAGCTTCCCATCGCGATCACGTATTTCGGCTCGGGCATTTCCTCATAGAGACGGATCAAAGGCGGCGCCATCTTCCACGTCAATGTCCCGGCGACGATCAAGAGATCGGCCTGACGCGGGCACGGGCGGAACACCTCATAGCCGAAACGCGAGAGGTCAAAGCGCGCGGCAGCGCAGCTCATCATCTCAATCGCGCAGCAGGCAAGGCCCGAGGACAGCGGCCAAATGGAATTCGCGTGCGCCCATTTGAAAAGCTGGTCCACTTTTACGACGATCACGTTATTTTTCAGTATCGGAGGTACAATATCGATTACTTCCACGACAATGCCCCTTTCTTCCAAGCGTATCCAAGCCCAACGGCCAATATCCCGATAAAGATGAACATCTCGATCAGCGCGAACAGGCCGAGATGGCCGAAACGCACCGCCCACGGATAAAGGAACACCGTCTCCACGTCAAACACGATGAAGACCAGCGCGTAAAGGAAATAGCCGACGCGATACTGCACATAAGTCTTGCCGACGGTATCGACGCCGCACTCATAAGGAATCCGCTTCTCCTTCGTCGGCTGCCTCGGCTGCAGCAAAAACGCCGGAATCAGCGCCGACACCGGAAAAAGCAGCGCCACCAAGAAGAAAAGACCAAGCCCGCCATACTCGCCCATACGATTCATCCTTTCCTATCCTGTATACATTATCCAACCATTAATAAAAACAGCGGCTATCAGTGCTTCGCACACGATAACCGCCGAATCGATGCCCCAACGGGCTTACTTTCATGCAAAAAAAAGCTCCTCTCGAAGTTTATAAACGATAGTATACAGCTTTATTCCGTTTAATGCAAGCCTTAGCGCCCCTGAAATTAAAATAATTTTCTTGAAATTAAATTAGTTTTTTAATATTCGTTTCATTTTTTTCAAAAAGGGTTTTAAGCATTTATATCGAAAATATATCGCAGAGGAGGGACGACTATGAAGAAAATCGGGCTGGCGCTGGCGGCGCTTTTTCTTTGCGTCGTATGGACGGCGTCGGCGCTGGCGGCTTCCGTGACCGTCACGGGGCATGGGGCAACGGAGCGCGACGCGCTGCACGCGGCCATGCGCGAAGCCATCGAGCAACAAGTCGGCGTGCTCGTCGACAGCCAGACGTATGTGGAAAATTACCGTGTGATCCACGACCGGATCTACACCCATTCCGAGGGGTATATCGCAGGCTATGACATCCTTCGGTCCGAGTACAAGGCCGGCTATTACGAGGTCACCATCCGCGCGAACGTGCGCGAGGAACTCTTGAACACCGATTTGATGTCGTATATGCAAAAAAAGGCCGTGATTCGCGCCAATATGCAGGACCCGCGCATCGGCGTCATCATCGTGGACCAACACGGCACGGAATATCCTTCCGTAGAAAATACGATCATCAAGGGACTTCACAAAAACGGCTTTTCCCGTATCGTCGATTTGACGCAGATTGACGCTTCGGTGAAGCATCGCATCGCAAACGCCGTTTTTGACGGTGATTCCAGCCTGAACGGCATTCTCGGCTCCCATTTCAATGTCGACTATCTTGTCACCGGATATCTGAATATGAACGCCGACGGCGTCCCCCTGATCGACGACTATCCCTTCGTCGGCTCCCTGAACAACGTGGCCGTGAATCTTTCGGTCCGTATGCTGAACGCCAATACCGGCGAGATCCTTTATGCCGGCTCTGCGGACGGGCAGTCGTTCAATCTCGGCCCGAAAGCTCTGCAGGAAGCGCTGAGGAAAGCGACGAGCCCCATCGTCAAAGAACTGTCGAAATCGGCAATCCAAAAAGCCGCAAATCCCGAGCAGCATGTGACGCTCCTCGTCACCGGAGGCGTGCTCGGCACCATGAGCGAGGCTTACGCGCGCATCAGTGCTATCCCCGGCGTATCCGGCGTCTACACGCGTGTGAAACAGGCGGGCGTCATGCAGATCGACGTGGACTATCACGGCACGGCGCACGATCTCGCACAGGCATTGGAGCGCGACGGCGTCACCATCCGCGAAATGACTTCCGAATACATCCGGATATAATCACAAGCTATATGTTATAAGGAGGAGAACAATATGAAACAAAAAATCTTAGGATTGTTGACGGCAGGATTCCTGCTGCTGATGTGCAGCGTCGCCTTGGCGGCAGGCGCAAATTTCGAGCTGAACCGCGTCGAAGCGGACGGCTATGGACTTGCCCCCGACTATGCCACGAGCGAAGCCCAGGCGCGTCTTATGGCGCGGCGTGCCGCCATCTCCGACGCCCAGCGAAATCTTGCCGAGCAGATTTCCGGCGTTCAGGTAGACTCTGAAACCACCGTGCACAATCTCCAAACTACCGACGATTCCATACGCACCCATGTCTCCGCCTTGCTGAAAGGCGCGAAGGTCGTCTCCGAGTCTTACGAGGACGGCGCGTACCATGTCGTCATGGCGCTCCCGCTGTACGGCGCAACGAATTCCCTCGCTTCGGCGGTATTGCCGAAAACAACGCGGCGTGAATCGTTCCCGACAACCATCATGCCGGAACCGGAAAAGCCGCAGTACAGGCCGACGCAGCCGGAAACGCCGACGCCGGTCCTGCCTCCGGCGGGCCGAACCACTACGATAACCAACCGCCAAAAAGGCACCTACACCGGCATCATCGTAGACTGCACGGGGCTCGGCCTTCGCTCCGCCATGTCGCCGGTCATCAAGACCACGGCAGGCGAGCCGATCTACGGCTATAAGAACCTCGATTCCAAGAAGGTCATCCACAGCGGCATGGCGGGCTATGCCAACAGCTTCAGCGGAAATATCAGCCGCGCCGGCTCGAATCCTCTCATCGTCAGGGCCGTCGGCGTAGACCATTATTTCAATCCGGTCGTCAACGTCGCCGACGCCAAGATCATTCTCGAGGAAAACGGCTATACGCACTTCCTCGACGACTGCGCGGTCGTATTCATCAAGTGAGCAAGAGAAAAAACAATCCCTCGGCGTATTCCGCCGAGGGATTGTTTTTTTTGCTATTATCAGCGTTTCGCCGCTTTGATCTTGCTTTCCGTCCCCGCCATGAGACGTCCGATATTCTCTTTGTGACGGTAGATGACAAAAGCCGCCGCGATAAAGCCGAAGCCGATGGTCGCGCAGGGCTCGCCGAAGAGCCACGCGAAAATCGGGACAAGGGCCGCGCCGACGATGGAGCCGAGGGACACATAGCCCGTGATTTTGACGATGACGAACCAAACCGCGAAGATGAGCAGCGCAGGAATCGGCATCAGCGACAGGATCACGCCAAGCCCCGTGGCGACGCCCTTTCCTCCTTTGAAGCGGAGGAAGAACGACCATGAATGACCGACAATCGCAAACACGCCGCCAAGCACCAGCGCAAGCGGCGTACCGGAAAGCGCGCCGCCGACCCAGACGCCGAAAACGCCTTTCAGGAGGTCACAGAGGAATATCAAGATTCCCGCTTGCTTTCCGATGGTGCGCCAAGCGTTCGTCGCGCCGATGTTATGACTGCCGTGTTCCCGAAGGTCGATATTCCAAATGCTCTTGCCGAGAATCAGCCCGCTCGGGATCGAGCCGACAAGATAGCTCAAAAGGCACGCAAACAAAAGCCCTGCCATATCAGTCGTCCTCCTTTTCGTTCCTCCCGCGTACGATCAGCTTCAAAGGCGCGCCCTCGAAGCCGAATGTTTCGCGCAGCTTATTTTCCAAAAAGCGCAGATACGAAAAGTGCATGAGTTCCGGATCGTTGACGAATACGACGAATTTCGGCGGCTCGATGGCGGCCTGGGTGATGAAGAAGATCTTCAGCGGCTTGCCTTTGTGCGCGGGCGGTGGATTCACCGACAGCGCGTCGCGCAAAAGCTCGTTCAGCACGCTGGTCTGCACGCGCATGGACTGCTGCTCGGCCACGTATTTCACGAGCTCGGTCACGCGGTTCACGCGCTGACCGGTCAACGCGGAAATGTACATGATCGGCGCATACTGGGCGAAGGGCAGTTTTTCCCGGACGTCTTCCGTAAAGCGCAGCGTAGATTTCTCGTCTTTTCCTTCGTAAATGTCCCATTTGTTGACGACGAGGATCAGGCCCTTGCCCGCCTCATGGGCATAGCCGACGATCCGCGCGTCTTGGTCGGTGATGCCTTCCGGCGCCGAAACCACGACGAGCACCACGTTCGCCCGATCGACGGCGCGCAGCGAACGCAGCACGCTGTAATGCTCGATGGCCTCGTCGATACGCGCCTTGCGCCGCATACCCGCCGTGTCAATCAGCGTGAACTTCGTCCCGTCCTTCGTGAAGTGCGTGTCGATGGCGTCCCGCGTCGTGCCGGGAACGTCGCTGACGATGACGCGTTCCTCGCCGAGAATCTTATTGACCAATGAAGACTTTCCGACATTCGGTCTCCCGATGACGGCAATCCGAATCTCGTCGGCGTCGACGTCTTCCTCCGCGTCGTCGGGAAAATTCGCCGTCACCGCGTCCAGAAGGTCGCCGAGATTCAAAGAATTCGACGCGGCAATGGGAATCGGATCGCCGAGACCCAAGTTGTAAAACTCGTAAACGTCGGCTTCCTGCTTCGGGCTGTCAATCTTATTGACGGCCAGCACCACGGGCTTTTTCGCCGTGCGCAGCATCCGCGCCACTTCCTCGTCCGTCGAGGTTACGCCCGCGCGGCCGTCCACGACGAACACGATCACGTCGGCCTCGTCGATGGCAATTCGCGCCTGCTCGCGAATCGGCGTCAAGAACGTCTCATCCTCGAACTCAATGCCGCCCGTATCGACCATCGTGAACGCACGTCCGAGCCACTCCGCGTCCGCGTAGATACGATCGCGGGTCACACCCGGCATGTCGTCGACGATGGAGATCCGCCGCTTCCCGATCTGGTTGAACAGCGTCGACTTCCCGACGTTCGGCCGTCCCACAATAGCCACAATCGGCTTGCTCATGCTTATTTATCCTCCAATCTCGTATACGCGGCGTTGCTCTGCCACATATACGCCCGTTCCCCTGCATCTTCTTTCGGCGCGTCGTGCCAATGGGCGAGCAGGCGGTACAGCTCGCCGCCGGAAAGCGCCGCCCGCACTTCGCAGCCACAGGCTTTTGACAGCATGCTCAGCGCCATATCGTCAAGAAAAATGTCCTCTCCCGCCCGGAACGCGCATCGCGGCACAATGACCGCGTCAAAGGGCGTTTCCTCGGACAGCGCCGTCACGATATCCGCCCCGGTCAAAAGCCCCGACACCGTGACGGACGAGCCGAACCAGACGTTTTCCACGGGCCGCAGGCGCACAGTCAGGTTATCAATGGAAAGCGCGTCGAAAAGCGATTGAAAAATCGGCGCGATGGACGTGCCGCAGACAACCTCGACGGCGAACGGCTCGACATAACCCGCCGTTTCGTCTTCCGCCGCAGCCTCTTGCCACTCCGATATGAAGCTCCGCGCCAGCCCGATCCCGTTGTCAAGCTGCGGGAACCCGTCGTACTCTTCTTCCTCGGGAAGCGGCTCCCCTGCCATCAAATAAAACTCGTCGGCGAGATATACGAAGTTTTCCCCGCTTTCCGCGCGGGATTTCTTTTGCCATTTCCCGACCTGTGCGACGACTTGCGCCGCCCCTTCTTTGTCAAAGGGCTTCAGCGGATAGCAACCCTCGCGGAACCGGGTCAGTCCCACGGGAACGATGGCCAGCGAAAGCGCATTAGGCCGCCGCGCCATCATGTCCTCGATGGTCTTGTCCAGATTTTCACCGTCATTCAGCCCCGGGCAAAGCACGATCTGTGCGTGATACTCGGTGCCCGCTTCGTCCAGCCTGTCAAGCTGCTTCGTCAGCTCCGCCGCCCGGGGCGTGCCGAGCATCTTGGAGCGAAGCTCCATGTCCGTCGTATGCACCGACACAAAAAGCGGCGACAGATGATAAGCGGCGATGCGCTGAAAATCGCGCTCGCCCATGTTCGTCATCGTGATAAAATTTCCATAGAGGAACGACAGGCGGTAATCGTCGTCTTTCACATAGAGGCTTTCCCGCATATCGGGCGCGACCTGATCGACGAAGCAGAACAGGCAATGATTCGCGCAGCTCCGTATGCCGTCGAACACCGCCGACGTGAACTCTGCGCCCAGCTCCTCGTCCACGTCCTTATCGAAGGAAAGCATTTCCCGCTCACCGTCCGCATGCTCGACGAGCAAATCGATCTCCTCCTCCGCCATCGCGAAGGAAAGGTCGATGATATCCCGAAGCGGCTGATCGTTCACCGAAACAATCTTGTCTCCCGGCAGGAGGCCCAGCTCCTCAGCGAGACTGCCGCGCGATACGCGGAGCACCGTTCCGTATCCCATATCGTTATCCTTCCACTCTCTCGCCTTTGAGCACCCACGTCTGCGGCTGCGTGATCTTAATCTGCGCCAGATCGCCGATTTGTTCTCCGTTTTGATGCGGCCAAAGCACGATTTTGCCCGTCCGCGTCCGCCCCGTCCAGATTTTCTCGTCCGTACGGCTCGAACCTTCTACCAGGACTTCCTGCACCGTGCCGGAAAGCGCTTCGTTCTTTTCAAGACTGATCTTGTTTTGCAGCTCCATCAAGCGCTCCAGCCGTTCGTGCTTGACCTCGTCCGGCACCTGCCCGTCCAGTTT
>CACZOL010000095.1 GCA_902782705.1 uncultured Selenomonadaceae bacterium | reverse complement strand
TTCACCGAACTCGTCCCCCGTCTCCAGATATATGTTCTTGGAAAGGTCGCCGTCCGCCGCTTTTTTCGCGGTGGTGGTAATCGTCTCGACAGAGTTCTTGATGCTCTTTGTCAGCGCGACGAGGACGAGGATGGAAATCACGAGAATCGCGGCGCTGGCGCCGATCGCCATTCGGATAACGGACCGATACGCTTCCTCGCCTGCATCCAACGCCTCCTGCGTGCCTTTGCGGCAGCTCTCGGCGTCTTCGTCCATCGCGTCGATCAGCGCGGAAAACGCTTTGGCGGTTTCCTTTTCCAGCAGTTCATCCGCGGCTTTGCGGTTGCCGGCGTCCAGAAGCGCGTCCACCCGCCCCACTTCGGTGCGATAAGTTTCCCAGAGCTTCTTTTCCGCGTTCAATATCTTGAAATCGCTCTCTCTTTCCTCTTCGGTGTCGTATTCCGTCTCGTTGAGCGTCTTCTCATACTCGGCAAAAGCTCCGTCCACCGTAGCGATGCGTTCCTTTTCCGCTTTTGCCCACTCTTGCCGCGCCGCAGGATCCTCGACGGTAATCCGGTACATCAGCGCACGGTGCAGACCCGCCGCCGTCTCGGAAATGGTCGCCACGCGGTCGCGGGACTCCATCCAGTCACCGATGTTCCGGACTTCCTTGCCGATGTTCTCCGCCGAACGCACGGCAAAATAGCCAAAGCCCGCGAACAGCAAGAACAGGATGCCGAAAGCCAGCGCCAGCTTCTTCGCAATGGAAAGATGCTTCATGATGATTCGCTCCTTTTTCGGGAAACAACAATTAAGTCAATCCGTGCATCTGCCGAGAGACTCATTCGATGTTTCCTCAGGTTCCCGTTATATAAACTTATTGAATAAATACGACGCGAAGCAAAAAAGTCCTGCCAAAATTGCAAAAAAGCGGAATAATTTGCCCCAAAGGAATCGCCCGCCGCATGACGACGACGCTCCGTCGCTCCCCGTTTATCCACAATCTTATTCACAAAACGCCCTTTCTATGTGGAAAACTTTCCACTTTCTCTTGTTTTCGTGATTCGTTATCCACAAAGATATGCACTATGTCCCCTTGTTTTTCCCATTGAAATCTTTTATCATATTTATTAGGTTTTTATTCTACAGAAAAAGAAGGGATATGTAATGAAGCATCGGTTCCAACGGTTTTTCAGCTTTGTGCTGGCGGCTGTGTTCACGCTGGCGCTCTCGGCGAGCGCGCTGGCGGCGGACGTGGTCATACTGCACACGAACGACATTCATTGCGGCGTCAGCGACAATGTAGGCGTCGCGCGGCTGTCGCAGTACAAGAAGGATTTGAAGAAAGCGGGCGCGGCCGTGCTCCTGGTGGACGCAGGCGACGCCGTACAGGGCGCGCCGATCGGCAAGCTCTCGACGGGCGAGTCGATCGTGAACATCATGAACGCGATCGGTTACGACTTCCTGATCCCGGGCAACCATGAGTTTGATTACGGCATGCCGCGTTTCTTCGAACTTTTGAAGAAACAGAAAACGCCTTATTTTTCCTGCAATTTCACCGACCTTCGCACGGGAAATCTCGTGCTCTCTCCGTATAAGATCGTTTCGGCAGGCGGACACAAGATCGCTTTCGTCGGCGTGACAACGCCGGAGACGCTGGCGACTTCGACGCCGAAATATTTCCAAGACGAGAAAGGAAAATTCATCTACGGCTTCTCGGAAGACGAATCGGGCAAAAAAATCTACGCAGCCATTCAGAAAGCCGTGGACACGGCGAAGAAAGAGGGCGCAGAATACGTCTTCGTCGTCGGCCATCTGGGCATGGACGGCTCGATCCCGCGCTGGTCCAGCACGACGATCGCGGAGAACACCCGCGGCGTCACGGCCATCATCGATGGCCATTCCCATGAAAAGTACGAAAACCGCTCCGCAAAAAATCTGGATGGCAAAGAAGTCCTGATTACACAGACCGGCACGAAGATGCAGACCGTCGGCAAGCTGGTCCTGCACGACGACGGCACGATGACCTCCACGCTGGAAACAGTCGAGACCTTGCCCGCGCCCGATCCGAAAATCCTGAAAGTCATCGAAAAGGAAAACAAGAAATTCGAACCGATCCTGAACCGGCCGGTGGGCGAAGCGCTGGCGGATATCCGGGACGGCGACCCCGCGACGGGCGTACGCCGCGTGCGGAACGGCGAGACGAATATGGGCGACCTGGTGGCGGACGCGTTCCGCGCGGTGCTGCATACGGACGTTTCCATCGTGAACGGCGGTTCTCTGCGGAACACCATCAAAAAAGGCGTGTTCACTTATCAAGACCTCTTGACCGCTTTCCCCTTCGGCAACATGAGCGCGGCGGTGGAAGTCACGGGCCAGACGATTCTCGACGCGCTGGAACTCGGCGCGATGAATTATCCTGAGGAGAACGGCGGCTTCCTGCAGGTCTCCGGCATGAGCTACACGATTGACGCCACGGTTCCTTCCACGGTAGAGCTGGACGCGCATGGCAGCTTCGTCGGCGTAAAGGGCGATCGCCGCGTCAAAGACGTGACGATCGGCGGCAAGCCCATCGATCCGGCAAAGATGTACACCGTCGGCGGCACGACTTATGTACTGAAGGACGGCGGCAACGGCATGGTGATGTTCAAAGGCGCGAAGCTGATCGACGACGGCTCCATGACCGACGCGGACATGATCATGGAGTTCGTGCAGAACCACAAGAACGCAAAGATCGGCGAAGAATACGCGGACTGGAAAGGCCAGGGCCGCATCAAGATCATCGAGTAATTCCACAAAGAAGAGGGAACCGCCCGTATATTTTTCGGGCGGTTTTCTTTTTTCCCGCGGTTGGGTATAATGTGAGGAGAAAACTTTTATGAAGGGAGCGTTTTCTATGGGAGTCCTGGGAGCCGTCGTCGTACCGCATCCGCCTCTGATCATGCCGGAGATCGGACGGGGGGAGGAAAAGAAAATCCAGCCGACCATCGACGCGTATCGTGAAGCGATGCGGCGTATGGCGGCGCTTTCACCGGACACGATCGTGCTGTCGAGCCCGCACGCCACAATGTACGCCGACTACTTTCACATCTCGCCAGGAAACCACGCGGCGGGGGATTTCGGCAACTTCCGCGTACCGGAGCTGAAACTCGAAGCGGAATACGACGCGGAATTCGTGGAAACGCTCTCGCGCCAGCTCGCGGCAGCAGGCGTCGCAGGCGGCACGCTGGCAGAGCGCGCGCCTCAGCTCGATCACGGAACGATGGTACCTCTCCGCTATGTGCAGGAATTCATGCCGAACGTAAAAATCGTGCGCGTCGGACTGTCCGGCCTTTCGCCGCGCGATCATTACCGCTTCGGCGAGTGCGTGGCGCAGGCGGCGGAACTTTTGGGGCGGCGCGTCGTCTATGTAGCCTCCGGTGACCTCTCGCACAAGTTGAAAGCCGACGGACCTTACGGATTCGCCGCCGAAGGGCCGGTCTTCGACAAAGAATGTATGGCGGCGCTGGCAGCGGGCGACTTCTTACGGCTCCTGTCCATCGATGCGGATTTGGCTGAAGGCGCGGCAGAGTGCGGCCTTCGCTCGTTCTGGATGATGGCGGGCGCGCTGGATCGCCGCAGCGTCAAAAGCGAGCAGCTTTCTTATGAAGGGCCGTTCGGCGTCGGCTACGGCGTGGCGTCCTTCGTCGCGGGAGAACGCGACGCCGCGCGGGCCTTTGGCGACGCGTTCATAGAAGCGCAAAAAAAGCGGCTGGCGGCGCGAAAAGCGGCGGAAGACGAATATGTGCGGCTCGCGCGTATGAGTCTCGAAACCTTCGTGAAAACGGGCAGCCGCGCCGAACTGCCGAAAGATTTGCCCTCCGAGCTTTCCGCGCAGCGCGCGGGCGCTTTCGTCTCGCTGAAAAAAGACGGCATGCTGCGCGGCTGCATCGGCACCTTCCTCCCCGTCACGGAAAGCCTCGGCGCGGAAATCTTACGAAACGCCGTCGCGGCCGCCTCGGAAGACCCGCGTTTCGATCCGGTGCGGGAAGACGAGCTGGACGCGCTCGTTTACAGCGTGGACGTGCTGACGGAACCGGAACCCATCGCGTCGGACGCGGAGCTCGATCCGAAACGATACGGCGTCATCGTTGAAAGCGGCGGACGGCGCGGCCTGCTGCTCCCCGACCTTGCAGGCGTCGATACCGTAGCGGAGCAGCTTTCCATCGCGTGCCGAAAAGGCGGCATCGATCCGAACGGACCGGTGAAGCTTTGGCGATTTGAAGTCGTGCGACACCATTGATACCGGTCCTTTTCCCGTCATGCGGCGTCAGATAGCACTTGACGTAGCGACTTACTACGACTTCGTGCTATCTTCCTTGCCTGACGGAAAAATTCCTCGGTATCAATACAATACCGATTTTTCTTTATATAAAGATGTGAAAGGTAACGTCATGTCAGAAAAAGCGATTTGTCCCGTCTGCCCGCACCACTGCGCTTTGGCGGAGGGGCAGACGGGACGCTGCCGGGCGCGGGCGAACCGAGGCGGACGCGTCGTAAGTCTTTCTTACGGCCGCGTCACTTCCGTCGCACTCGATCCCGTGGAAAAGAAACCCTTCTACCACTGGCGCTCCGGCGAATTCATCTTGTCCGTCGGCACGTTCGGCTGCAACCTCTCCTGCGCGTTTTGCCAAAATGCGGCGATTTCACAAGTCGGCGCGGAAACGGAAACGGAAGCGCTGCCGCCGGAACGGCTCGCATCCCTCGCGAAAGAGCTCGTCCCGCGCGGCAATATCGGTGCGGCATTCACTTACAACGAACCGCTCGTCGGCTGGGAATATGTGCTGGAT
>CACZOL010000094.1 GCA_902782705.1 uncultured Selenomonadaceae bacterium | reverse complement strand
GCGGATTTGTTTGCCGCCGTCGTTCGTCATATCGTCGGCCAGCAAATCTCGAACAAGGCGCTGGCGGCGGTCTGGGGCAGGCTTTCGGAAGGGCTGGGCACGGTGGACGCGTCGGCGGTGCTCGCCGCGGGAGAGGAACAGCTGCACGGCTTCGGCATGAGCTGCCGAAAAGCGGAATATATCGTGGATTTTGCACGGAAAGTCGAAAGCGGCGCGTTTTGTCTTGACGCGCTGAAAGCGATGGACGACGCGGAAGCGATCGCGGCGTTGTCGTCGCTGAAGGGCGTCGGCGTATGGACGGCGGAGATGATCCTGTTGTTTTGCCTGGAACGGCCGGACGTGCTGAGCTTCGGCGACTACGCGATTCAGCGCGGGCTTCGCATGGTCTATCGCCATCGGGAAATCACGAAGGAGCGGTTTGAAAGATACCGCCGTCGATTCTCTCCTTATGGCAGCGTCGCGAGCTTATATCTTTGGGCGGCGGCGGGCGGCGCGCTGCCGGGCGTGACCGATCCGGCGGACAGGAAGCGGGGGAAGGACGCATGACGTACAGACTCAGATATGAATCGCCGATGGGGGTGATTTCCGTTTCCGCCGACGACAAAGGGGTAACGGAACTCGGTTTCGTCGGGCGGGATTTTTTTGCGCCGCCGCCTGCGGATTTGCATCCCGCGCTTTCGGAGGCGCGCCGCTGGCTTGACATTTATTTTTCGGGACGGAGACCGGATTTCACGCCGCCGCTCCACCTCATCGGGACCTCCTTCCGCATGGACGTGTGGCGGCTCTTGCTCGACGTTCCCTATGGCGGGACGACGACGTACGGCGCTTTGGCGAAAGCGGTCGCGAAGCGGCGGGGCGTGGCGCGTATGGCGGCGCAGGCCGTAGGCGGGGCGGTCGGCCACAATCCCGTCGCGATCGTCGTTCCCTGCCATCGCGTGATCGGCGGGGACGGGCGGCTCGTCGGCTACGCGGGCGGCCTCGACAAAAAGGAGCGGCTCTTGGCGCTGGAGGGCGCGGTTTTTCATTGACAGGCGCGCGGGAGGAATCTATAATGAAACAAAAGCTGATATGTTCATAAAAATATTCAGCAGTTGTATCAGGATTCTTTAGATTCTTTTCGCGGAAGGACTGGTCGGGGATGGAAAAAAAGACGCCGAGGCTCTCGAGAATGCATTACGGCGCCGGATATAGCCTGCATGGAGAAGTGAAGCATCCGACGCCGTCGCTCTTGCGCGCGTCGCAGATCGGCGTGCTTGTGCATGACGAGCCGTCGATGGCGGATAAAGAGAACCGGGACGCGCTCCTGGTCGTTTCCTATGGCGCGGCGCGGCAGGAAACCCGACAGAAGGCGCTGGAACCGCTGCTCGACGCGATCGCCGAGGCAAATCCGGAAGCGGATATTTACGAGGCGTACACTTCCCGCGTCATGCGCGCGGGCGTCAAAAAAACGATGGGGCTGGAAATGCCTTCCGTGGAGGAGGCGCTGGAAGCCCTCCTGGCGAACGGTTATACGCGGGCGGCTGTCGCGTCCCTGCATCTTTTCCCGGGGATGGAGTACGAGGGCATGACGGAAGTATTCAACGCGTACCGCTCCCGTTTCAAGCGGCTGGTACTCGGCACGCCGCTCCTTTATTGGATGGGGCAGGAGGAGCAGCGGGACGACGCCGCGACGCTCGTTGAGGTCTTGCGGCAGGCGTTTCCCGTGCAGGAAGCGGACGAGGCGATCCTTTTCATGGCGCACGGCACGCCGCATCCTTCCAATTCTTTTTTCACGCTCCTGCAAACGCGTATGGACGCGGCGGGCTGGAAAAACGCTTTCGTCTATACGATGGCGGGCTGGCCGAGGCTGGAACATGTCATGTCGAAGCTCAAAGAGCGCGGCATCCGTCGCGTGACGCTGGCGCCGCTGATGTTGGCGGCAGGCGTCCATAGCGCCCGCGATATGGCGGGAGACGGCCCCGATTCGCACCGTTCGCGGCTCGTGGCGGAAGGTTTCGAGGTGGAAACCGTCTTGACTGGCCTCGGCGAGATGGAGGATGCGCGCGCATTGTATGTGAATTGTGTCAATGAGGCATGGGATCGTTTGCTGGAAGAATGATTTGAAATCGAAAGATCTTTCACGGCCGAACGTGAAATACCCCCCGGAGCAAGCGATTGTTTCTTGTCAAAAATTTTGAATGGTGGTATGATGGCTTCGGTTGAGAATCGTGTGTTGAAAGGAGATTTTTATGCCGAGAGGAGTCAAAAAAGAGAAAGCTGCGGTTGATCATAAGGAAAATATTCTTACGCCGTTCGCGAAGATCGGAAAAGTCGACAAGAACCGTTTTGCAAAAATGGCGGTAAAAATGGGAATCAGCCAGGAAGAGCTTTTAGAGCTTGCCGTTCAGGCGGTCGTAAAAGGAAAGGTCAAGTTTGAGAAAAAAAGCGTCTATGAAGTGATATGATGTAAGCGCTCCCGACGAGAAACGGGAGCGCTTTTTTGCAGAGGCGCACCGGAAATTTCGAAATGCACGGAAAAGGATTTTCACCTTTTTCCGCGAATAAAAATAAAGATAAGTTTAATTTTCGAAGACGACCGAAGGGACTGGTACGATGAAGCTCGATATACGGCGCAGGATGCTGCTTTTGGCATTGTCCGGCAGTATACTGTCTTTTCTCGCGCTTGGGCTCATTATTTTCTTCGGCGTGATGTCGGCGCGGGATACCGTCGCGGAACGGGGGCGGCTCCTCGGGGCGTCCGCGTCCAATTTTGTCGAGTCGTTTGCGGAAGATCAGGCACGGCGGCGCCTTTCGGCGCACGTCGGGGAAAAGGCGCGCCACATCGAGCGCGAGCTGGAGCATACGCGCCGGGACGCGGAAGAAATCGCGCAGACGATGAAGCTGATATTGGCCGAGAAAGAAAAATACTTGCCGCGTGCGTTGCCGGATCCGCACACGGAAACCGTCGCGTCCGGCGAGCCGTATCTGAATATGAGCCGTGCGGTGGCGGCGGGCGGCGTGGACGAAGAGATGCGCCGGACTATGGGAATCTCGGGCAATATCGTCGATTCCCTTTCGCCGCGCAGCCGCTTTTACACGGGCGTCTTTGTCGGATCGAAAGACGGCTGGCTCATAGCGGCGGACGTCACGCCGGACGGCGGGCCTGCCAAATTCAGCGAGAAATTCCTCGACAGCTACGACCCGCGCGAAATGAATTGGTATAAGTTGGCGGCGGCGGCGGGAAAGACCGTTTTTACCGAACTCTACACCGATACGAATGGGAACCGTTGTATCACTTGCGCGACGCCCTTTTATGACGAGGGCGGATTTGCGGGCGTCGTCGGCGTCGACTGCAACGCGGAAGAAATTTACCAGCAAACCGCGGATCTGGAGGCGTTCGGGAAGACGTCGGTGAAGTTCGTCCTGAGCAAGAACGGCGAAATCCTGTTCTCGACGCAGAAGGAAGGCCCGTTGGCGGTGACGGACGTACCGCGCGACCTTCGCACGTCAGAGGAGCAGAGCCTCGCACTGGAGGCGTCCGCGATGGCGGCGGGAAAGAATGACGTTTCTCTCGTGACGATCGGCGGCCAGCAGGTTTATCTTGCCTATGCGCCGATGGAGTCGCTCGGCTGGAGCTTTGGGAGCGTCATTTCCCAGGAAGAGGTCACATATCCGGCGCGCTATGCGAGGGATAACATCCAGGGGCAGATGAAAGAGTTTTCCGAGGACTTCCGGTCTCTTCTGCAGCAGCTGACGGGCGTCGGCGTGGCGCTGTTGCTTTTGGCGCTGGTGGCGATCGTCTCGCTCAGCGTGAAAGCCTCCAGTCATTTCGTGCGGCCGATCCTGTCGCTGACGGAGGGCGTCAATGACATCGCCCAGGGCAATCTTGACCGGAAGCTCGACTTGCGGACGGGCGACGAAATCGAGCGCCTCGCGGAATGTGTAAACGCCATGACCGGCAACCTGAAAACGCATATCGAGAATTTGGCGCGGGTAACGGCGGACAAGGAACGCATCAAAGCGGAGCTTTCCGTTGCGCAGCGGATACAGGCGGGGATGCTTCCGAGCGTTTCGCCCGACTTCTCGGGGCAGACGGCGTTCGATCTTGACGCAGGCATGAACCCGGCGAAAGAGGTTGGCGGAGACTTCTACGATTTTTATATGCTGGATGAAAACCGCCTCGCGGTCACGGTAGCGGATGTATCCGGCAAAGGCGTTCCCGCCGCGCTTTTCATGGTCGTCGCGAAGACGATGCTTCAGAACTCTGCGCTGGCGGCGAAAGAGGGCGAGAATCTCGCCGACGTCGTGGCGCGGGCCAACGACGCCATTTCCAAAAACAACGACCAAATGATGTTCGTGACCGTATTTTTCGGTGTGCTCGATCTTCGGACGGGCGTTTTCGACTATGTGAACGCGGGACACAATCCGCCGCTGGCGACGTCCGGCGGCGGGCCGTTTGCGTATCTGGCCGTTGCAGGGAAGCCGGACAAGCCGCTCGGCGTGATGGAAGGATTGTCGTTCCGTCAGCAAAGCCTGACGCTTGCGGCGGGCGATGCGTTGTTCTTCTATACGGACGGCGTGACCGAGGCGGCGGACGAAAAAGCGGAGCTTTACGGAGAGGAACGGCTCAAAGCGGTGCTGAATCGGGAGGCTGCCGCAATGCCGTCGATGAAAGAACTTATTGCCGCCGTCCGGCAGGATATATCCGCTTACGTCGGCGAAGCGGAGCAGTCGGATGATATAACGATGATGGGCCTGCGGTATTTGTCTGCGGAAACGAAGTAAAAATAACGCTGCGGCTTTTCTTTCTGCTTGCCTATTGCATGAAACAGAATTCTGCCTTATTATAAGGATAGGATAATATGAGGAGGCACTTTTTTATGGATATCAAGAAAGAACAGAACGGAACTACGCTGACGATGGCACTTTCGGGGCGGCTTGACACGGTGGCCGCCGTCGATTTCGAGAAAGAGCTGAACGCGTCCTTGGACGGCGTCGAGTCGCTGATTTTTGACTGTGCGGAGTTGACCTATGTGGCGTCTTCTGGCCTTCGTTCGTTCCTGATGGTGCAGAAGCGCATGAACAAGCAGGGGAAAATGGTGATGCGCCATGTGCAGGATGCGGTCATGGAAGTGCTCACCATGACGGGGTTCGACGACCTCCTGCAGATCGAGAAATGAAGACCGACGAATTTCGCATTGAAGCGAAAGTCGAGAATCTGCCCGACGTCATCGCTTTCGCGACGGGGACGCTGACGGATCGTTGTCCGCTTCGCGCGCGTATGCATGTCGAGCTCGTGACGGAAGAGATTTTCGTCAATATCGCGAGTTACGCCTATCCAGAGACAGGCGGATTCGTCACGATACGGCGGAGCGGCGGCGAAGGGCCGGAAGGGTTGACGCTTATATTCATCGACGGCGGCATTCCCTACGATCCGCTGCAAAAGCCGGACCCTGATCTGACGCTCTCGCTGGAGGAGCGGCCGGTCGGCGGGCTCGGCGTATTCCTTGTGAAGGAACTCGTCGACGAGGTGCGCTATGAACATAAAGACGGCAACAATGTCCTGACCGTCCGGAAAATCATCGGCGACGACGAATGATAACGAAAAAAGCGGCGGCATGATTCTCTCATGCCGCCGTTCGTCGTCAAAGAGGCGTTATGGCTCGGGCGTGTCTTGTCCCGCTTTTTGCACGATGGCGCGCGCCATGCGTTCGAATTTTACGCGCGGGATCATGACGGCGTGGCCGCAGCCCTCGCATTTCATACCGAAATCCATGCCTGTGCGGGTGATCTTCCAAAGGTCGCTGCCGCACGGGTGCTTTTTTTTCATGCGGACGACGTCGCCGACGTCGTATTGAATGCGCTCCATTCTTTCCGCGTCCTTTCCCTGCCGAATCGTTTAGCGGTTCTCTTGGTTTATTTTCCGCTGTCTTTATGGTATTCTTGTACCGAGGTGAACGAGATGAAAGTTTCCGTTTTGCAAATGCCCGTCGCTATTGGCGACCGTGATAAAAACGAGGCGACGCTTCGTCGCATGTTGGACGCCGCCATGAAGGACGCGCCCGACGTCGTCGTATTGCCCGAGCTTTGGGACGTCGGCTTTTTCCCGCGCCCGCTGGAGGACTATCTGGACGCGGGCGGCGAGCGGACGAAACCGCTGCTTTCCTCTCTGGCGAAAAGCTGCGGCGTTCATATCGTCGGCGGCTCCGTGGCCGTCCGCGACGGGGAGCGGGCGGCGAACCGCTGCTACGTCTTTCGCCGCGACGGCACGCTCATTGCCGATTACGACAAAACGCATCTTTTCTCTCCGGCGAAGGAAGATCGCTTCTTCCGCAAGGGCGATCATACCGCCGTCTTTCAGCTCGACGGCGTGAAGTGCGCCGTCGCTGTCTGTTACGATTTGCGCTTTCCGGAGCTTTTCCGCCGCTGCGCCCTCGAAGATGCGGCCGTGATGTTCCTGCCCGCCGCATGGCCGACTGCGCGCATCATGCATTGGCGCACGCTGTCGCAGGCGCGGGCCGTTGAAAATCAGACATTTTTCGTCGCCGTCAACGGCAGCGGCGCTTTCGCGAACGGCATGCCGCTGGGCGGTCGTTCGGCGATCATCGACCCGTGGGGCGAGCGTCTTGCCGAAGCGGACGACGGCGAAGCCATCCTCTCCGCCGATCTCGATTTCTCGATTCGCGACGAGATCAAGCGAACCATCGATGTGTTCCACGACAGAAGACCGGAATTGTATTAATATTGCTGGCTCTTTTTCCGTCATGCTGTGTCAAAGCCCTCTCGACGTAGTAAATGACTACGACTTCGAGGGCTTTTCCTTGCCTGACGAAAAAATATCTCAGCAATTTTTAGGTTGCGTTTTTCTATACGATTTCCGCTACGGGCGCTAAAAACGCGACTTCTCCGCCAGTCGTCAGCCGGACTTCCTTCCCTTCCGGCAAGCCTTCCAAAAGTACGAGGCAGGCGTCCGTCGTCTTCGGATGCGCGCGCAAGAGCTCCGGCGAAAACGTCATCAGCCTGTCGCCCGTTTTCACCTTCGCACCTTGTTCGACGAACACAGTAAACCCTTCGCCTTTCAGTGCTCCGGATTCCGTGCCGATATGCAGCGTGATTTTCGCGCCGTCGGCGCAGACGATGCGGATTCCGTGCTTCGTCGGCGCGACATAGGTGACTTCGCCGTCTGCGGGGGAAACCACTTCCCCGGACGACGGCGTCACGAAAAAGCCGTCGCCGAGCATCTTCATCGCGAAGACGGGATCGGGCGCTTCCTCGATCGGGTGGATCGTGCCGATGAACGGCGATAACAGCGGTGTGCTCATGATGGTCTCCTCGTTTTCCCTGGCCTTCCCTTAAGGGGCGGGCTTTTTCGTTTTGGCGTCCGATTTCTTTTCCGATGGCTTTGGGGGCTGAGGTTGCTCCGGCTCCGTCGGCTTCGGGCTCGGTTTTGCTTCCGGCTTCGTTTCCGGTTTCGGCGACTCCGGCTGCGCGGGCGCAGGTGCGGTCGGCGAAGGCTCCTGGGCTGCCGGCTTTTCCTCCGTCGCGGGCTTTTTCTCGTCCTCCGGCGGCGGCGGAACGTCATATTCGTCCGTATAAAGATATTCCCGGGAAATGAGCGTGTCGCCCTGATAAAGGGCGCGATAGACCTCGACCGTCGGCGGAGGGCCGATGATGACAGTCTCCATGTCATATTCGCCCGGCAAGTCGCTCCGGCAGCCGTAAATGGACACCGTCAGAGCGCCCTCGACCGCGCCGGTGTGTAAAAGAATGGAGTGCGGAAGCGTATTGCGGAACGCGAAATCGATCTGCCCGTCTGCCACCGTCGCATCGAGACCCGCGTCGATATAGGCCGACGGATAAAAATGCGAAGTGCGCGTCGTCGGCGTGAGGCCCGCCAGAAGTACCGCGTTGTAGAGCGTCGAGCTGACCTGGCAGACGCCGCCGCCAATGTCCTGCTCCACTTTCCCGTTTATGATGACCGGTGCGTCCGCGTAGCCTTTGCTGGCGACGCGGCTGCCGACGCGCGCATTGAATGACATTTCTTCACCGGGACGCACAAGGCAGTCGTTCAGCGCCGCCGTCGCGATCTCGATATTGTCCCCGCGCCCTGTGTACGGCTGATAATACGTC
>CACZOL010000093.1 GCA_902782705.1 uncultured Selenomonadaceae bacterium | reverse complement strand
TGAACGACTTCCGCGCCTTCTTCGGTCATGATGGAAAGAAGCCCCATCGCGCCGCCCAGAAGCTCCGTCTGCCCGTAGCCGCGCACATACTCGAAAACCACGCGATCCACTTCGTCCGACAAATATTTGTCTTCAAACGCTTCCTCGGTCATGGCGGCAGCTTCCGCCATCACACGCTTTGCTGCGTCGCTGTACCCCTGCTCCGATTGTGCCGCCGCTTCCGGCATGACACCGGACGACCACGCCGTCATAAGTTCCTTGCGGCACGCTGCGCAAATCGCAACCGCCGCCGCGCCGTCGTCCCGCGCGACGACCTGTACGCCGTCCTTCCCGCCGCAAAACAAGCACGCACATTCCGACGTCTCTTTGAGTCTCATTTCATATCACCTCAATAAACATACATCAGTATCATACACCATCTTTCCTTCGAAGAAAATATATGCGGTGCAGAATTTTTCATCGCAAAACAGAAAATCCTGTTGCCTTGTAAAAAGGCAACAGGATTGTTCTCTTGCTCAGATGCGGCGCCTGCCCTTATATCAAACGTCCGCGGGCGCGCTCTTTGTCGTTCTTTTCGGCAACCTGTTCAATGAAATTGAGAAACGCCTCCGCGTCACGGATGGTCCGAAAGGTCTTGATGGCCATACCCGGATTCATCTGCAATACGCGAATCAAGGCTTCCATCGTAATCACGGGATTCATCTGCTCCAGCGCCTCGGGAAGCTCCTCTTTCTTGACTTTCAGCTCGTAAGCAAGGTCGTCATAATATGCGTCCCGCTTGCCGAGGTACTCCACCGCCTCTTTCGCCGTTTCAAACGCATGCGCATTGGGCGACCAAACTTGTCTTGACGGATCGAGAAACGATCCGATAACAATCGCAAGCGGTTTTTTCTTTGCCATACCGTTTCCTTGTCCCCTTCCAAGCGGCAACGCCCCTGCCGTCGAATCACTATATTTTATCTTATCATGTTTAGACGCAAAACGCAAACGTACTCAGCGGAGTTTAACACGCTTGCGCTCGTGGAAAGTGACGACGGAAAGGCCATACGCGTCCGCCATCTGCGCCGCAAGTGCAAGGTGCGCGCCGACCGTCTCAGGCCGATGGGCGTCTGAGCCGAGTGTGACGTCGTGCCCGCCAAGCTCTGCAAATCTATGATAGATCGGCGCCAGTTCTTTCATCGCAAGACGGTCTCCAAAGCGCCGCGTGTTGATCTCAAGCGCCGTGTTCGTGTCAATCGCCGCGCGCAAGACCTCGTCAATCGCATCGTGCCAGTCCTCATAGGAAATGCCAGGCCGCGCATACGGCGCATAACGCGCAATATAATCAATATGCGCCAATGTGTCGATATACGGATTTTGGCGTACCATGTCCCGCATCAGCGTAAAGTAGCGCAGATAAACCTCCCGCTGCGTTTTCCCCTCATAGGTCGAAGGCTCGTAAATATCGCCGCCGTCAATCAAATGGATCGAGCCGATCACCTCGTCAAACGGAGCCCGCGCCAAAAACGCTTTCGCCATCTCAAGTTCCCCCGGCACCATGCCGAGCTCGACGCCGAGCGAAAGCCGCTCGCCGCGAAGCGGCTCATAAGCCGCCCAGTATTCCTCCGGCGAGAAGATGAAGCTCAGCTTGCCCTGATAGCTGAAATCAATATGCTCGGTAAACACGAGCCCGACTCCAAGCGTTTCGGCGCGCGCCAGCGCGTCCCGCGCTTTCATCTCCGAGTCCGCCGAAAATTCCGTATGCAGATGACTGTCAAAAAGCATCTCGCTTCCTCCTCACGCCCCTGCGCCCTGCTGCGCCGCGTATGCCTCGCGCAATGCAACGGAAAGCTGGTCTGGGCAGGAAGTCGGGCGCGGGCCGCACGTCGTTCCCGCGAAACGTTCGATCACTACATCTATGTCCATGCCCTCGACCAGTTTCGATATGCCTGCCAGATTCCCGGGGCAGCCGCCTGCAAACGAGACGCGCCGGATTGTCTTTCCGTCCAACTCGACCTCGATTGCCTTTGAGCATGTCCCTTTTGTCTGATACGTATAAGAAAACATGACAATTCCTCCTCATACTCATATTGTTATTATAGCCTCGCGCGCGCAAAAAAGCCACGCCTTTTTAAGACGCGGCTTTCATGACTCCATCGCTGACGCAGGCAAGCGGGCAAAGACCGACAGCGTCTATTTCAGCACTTGCGGCAGCCATGTGGCCAGCCCCGGCGCGAAGCAGAGCAGCGCGATTTCAGCCGCCATGATCAGCGCGAAAGGAAGCGAACCGCGAATGATTTCCTGAATCTTGCTGTCGGGGCTGATGCCCTTGATGACGAAAAGATTCATTCCGATCGGCGGCGAGATCAGCGCCAGTTCCATATTGATCAACAGCACCACGTTGAACCAAATCAAATCGAAGCCGAGATGCCGCATGATGGGGTAAAGCATCGGCAGAGTGATCAGGATGATCGACACGGTTTCCAGCACACAGCCGAGAACCAAAAGCACAAAGTTGACACCGAGGAAAATCAACCAGCGGTTCATGCCGCTCTCCGTGACCACCGCCATCAGCGCCTGCGGCACCTGAAGCGCGGTCAGGATAAAGCCGAAAAGCATCGCGCCGATCATGATCGCAAAAATCATCGAAGTGGTCTTGACGCTGTCCTCCAAAATTTCCGGCAGGTCGGAAAGCTTGACAGTCTGATAGACGAAAAAAGTGATGACGAGACTGTAAACCGTTCCGACGGCCGCGGCCTCCGTAGGTGTAAACGCGCCGGTGTAAATACCGCCGACGACGATGATCGGCAGCAAGAGCCCCCAAACCGCGTGACGCAAAATCGCCCACCGTTCCTCCCAGGTCGCAGGCGCCTGCCGCTCCATATCGCCGGACATGAAGACGACGTACGCGATGAAAAGCAGCGTCAAAAGCGTTCCCGGCACGACGCCGGACAAGAACAGCTTGCCGACGGATTCGTCGGTAATGGCGCCGTAAAGGATCATCGGAATGCTCGGCGGGATCAAGATGCCGAGAGTTCCGCCCGCCGCTACCGTGCCGAGCACGACGGTACGCTTATATCCACGCGCCAGCATCTCAGGAATCGCCATCGCGCCGATAGTCACGGCAGTGGCGACACTGGATCCGGAAATCGCCGCAAAAATTGCGCAGGCAAAGACCGTTGCGACGCCGAGGCCCCCGGGCAAATGGCCGAGCCATTTGCTTCCCAGCTCGAAAAGTTCGCTGCCGACGCGTCCCTTTAAAAGAATCTGGCTCATCAGGATATAGAGCGGCACGGCAGTCAACACGAAATCGTCCAGCGTCTTATAAGCGATGACGGGAATCTGCGGGAACGCCGACACGCCGCCGAGGAATGCAAACATACCGAGCACGCCGGACAACGACAGCGCGAAGGCCACGGGCATACCCGCCACAAGCAGCAAAATGATGAACAAGGAAAAACCGAGCAGCATCAGTCATCCCGCCCTTCTGCCGCATCCGTCCGGAATTCGGAAAAATCGCCTTTGGCGAGTGCAAGCGCGTCCGCCCATCCCTGCCGGACGAGCTCCAAAAAGAGCAATCCGGAGCCGAGCACAAGGGGAAGCTGCGGAATCCAGAGCGGAAACCGCAGAATTGACGGCGACAATTTATGGTACTCGTAAGAAGTCAGCACGAAGTCCGTACTTTCCGTCATGAATACGAAAAAGAGCAGCACCGAGAATGCCGTCATACAAAGCTCCAAAATGCAGCGCACCTTCGGCGAAAAGCGCTCTACAACGAAATCCACCTGGATATGTCCGCGCCGCCGAAGCGTAACGCCGAAACCCAGAAAACCCGCCGCGATAATCAGATATGTGGATATTTCCAGCACCCATTCCGTCGGCGAGCCGAAAAGCCCGCGCATGACGATCTCATAGCAGACAATGAATGCCACCGCCAGGATGCAAAGCCCGGCGACGATCGCCGCCAGCCGCGAAAGCGCCAGCAGGGCGCGGTCATAGACATGAAACAGTTTCTCCATTTCCATCCCTTCTCATAGAAAGGAGAGTGAATCGCAGAGCGCCACTCACTCCACTCTCCACTCTCCACGCTTCTTTACTTGCTCGCTTTCAAGCACTCGTCGACGACTTTCTGGCCAAGCTCGCCGTTATCTTTGATGAAGTTTTCGCGCACAGACATCGTCGCCGCCTGCCACTTTGCCACGTCCGCCGCCGGTACCGTGAAGACCTCCATACCCGCCTGCTTCAGCGCCTCGGTGGTCTTTTCGTCTTCGGCCTTCGTCTCTTTGCGGATCTCGTCGCGGATTTCCTTCGCGGCCTCCGCCAGCGCTTTCTGCTGCTCCGGCGACAGGCTGTCCCATTTTGCCTTGTTCATCGCCAGCGAGAACTCGCAAAACGCATGGTTCGTGATTGTCAGATACTTCGCGACTTCATAGATTTTCCGCGCGAACATCGCCGTAGTGCCGGAGGTCTGTCCGTCGATGGTGCCGCGCTGGATCGCCATATAGACCTCCGCCGAGCCCATCGTGACCGGCGACGCGCCCAGCGCCTTGATGGTCTCCGCCGGAATCTGACCGTAGCCGCGAAGCTGAAGCCCCGCGAAATCCTCCGGCTTCGTCAGCGGCCGCTTGTTGTTCGCGAACTGCACATAGCCGTAATCGGCCCAAATCAGATTCTTGACGCCCT
>CACZOL010000092.1 GCA_902782705.1 uncultured Selenomonadaceae bacterium | reverse complement strand
GACTTGAACCGGCACGTAGTTGCCTACGGCAGATTTTGAGTCTGCTGCGTCTGCCATTCCGCCACTCCGGCGCGCCATCAATAATAGGAAGTATACCCTTGCGCCCGCCGATTGTCAAGGATTTTCTGCGACGCTTCCTTGTTCGCGGGGAAAAAGCGTGTTATGATAGCGGAAACTTCCAAAAAGGACGATTGCAAATGAAAACGAAAGTTCCCGCCCCGCTCGACAAAATTTCGCGTCCCCTGCTGCGATGGTTTCACGCCCGCGCCCGGTCGCTGCCGTGGCGCGACGATCCGCGCCCGTATTACGTTTGGGTGTCGGAAATCATGCTCCAGCAGACGCGCGTCGCGGCGGTCATGCCCTATTTCACGCGCTTCATCGCCGCACTGCCGGACGTCTCGTCGCTCGCCGCTGCAGACGACGACGCGCTGATGAAGCTCTGGGAAGGGCTGGGCTATTACAGCCGCGCGCGCAACCTGAAAAAAGCCGCGAATCTCATTATGGAAGAACACAGCGGCGTCATCCCCAAAGATTTCGACGCGCTTTTGAAACTGCCGGGCGTCGGTCGCTACACGGCCGGTGCGATCAGCTCCATCGCTTACGACGCGCGCACCCCTGCCGTGGACGGCAATGTGCTCCGCGTCGTTGCACGTCTCACCGCGTCCCGCGAAGATATTCTGCGCGACAAGACAAAACGCGCGGTGGAGGACGCCCTTGCCGTCGTCATACCAAAAGACGCGGGCCAGTTCAACCAAGCCATGATGGAGCTTGGAGCGCTGGTCTGTCTGCCACGCGCCGCCCGCTGCGACGAGTGCCCGCTGGCCGCGCTTTGCCGCGCGCACGCAGAAGGTCTGGAAACCGAGCTGCCCGTCAAGACGCCGAAAAAAGAGCGTCGCGTCGAAGCCCGGACAGTTCTCCTGATTGAGCAAGACGGCCGATTTGCCATCGCCCAGCGACCGCAGCGTGGACTTCTCGCAGGGTTATGGGAGCTTCCGAACTTCGCCGGCGAAAAGAATCGCGCGGAAATACTTGCGCTCTGCAAGCGTGCGGGACTTTCCCCGAAAAGCGTGCGCCGCATGAAAGCGGCCCGTCACATCTTCACGCACATCGAATGGCATCTTTCCGGCTGGCATATCCGTCTTTCCGACGCGCTGAAAGGATCGCTGCGGGAACCGCCCGCATCCTACGACGCCGCACCGCTCCCTCCGCTCACATGGGCAGCGCGGGAAGAATTGTCCGCCGTTTACAGCATACCGACAGCGTTTCATGCCTACATGCCAACGTCCTGACCACACTCCATAAAGGACAATCGACAAAAAGTTTATGTATACATACAAGTTTTATAGGAATCAAAGAGAAATTGTGCTATGATTAGAAACTGTTCAAATACATTCAACAGAGCGCAGGATAAATTTTCGTGTGCTAGGCGGAGGAGGGAATCGTAGTTAAAAACTACGCCGACCGACGACAACAACGCACACGGAAATTTAGACAAGCTCTATATTTTGGAGTGATTCTCATGGCTTATATCAATGAAAACTATTTGAAATTGCCGGGAAACTATCTGTTTTCCGAAGTCGCGCGGCGCGTCGCCGCCTACCGCGAGGAACATCCCGACGCCGAGATCATCCGGCTCGGCATCGGCGACGTGACCCTGCCGCTGCCGGCGGCCTCCATCTCAGCGATGCACGCCGCCGTCGACGAAATGGCGAAAAAAGAAACGTTCCGCGGCTACGGCCCCGAGCAGGGCTATGACTTCCTGATTGACGCCATCATCGAGAAAAACTACACGTCCCGCGGACTCAAAGTATCGCGAGACGAAGTTTTCGTCAGCGACGGCTCGAAAAGCGACTGCGGCAACATACAGGAAATATTTTCCGCAGACGCCTCCATTGCCATCACCGACCCCGTCTACCCCGTCTATCTCGATACGAACGTCATGGCGGGGCGCACGGGCGCACTCGGCGCAGACGGCCGCTTCTCAGGCGTCGCCTATCTCCCTTCCACCGAGGAAAACGGCTTTGCACCCGCGCTGCCTGACCGCCCGGTGGACATGGTCTATCTCTGCTGCCCGAACAATCCGACAGGCACCACGCTTTCCCGCCCGGAACTTACAAAATGGGTGGACTACGCGCGCACGAACGACGCGGTAATCCTGTTCGACGCCGCCTATGCCGCTTACATCACCGAGCCGGATATTCCGCGCTCCATCTACGAAATCGAAGGCGCTGAAAACGTCGCCATCGAGTTTCGCTCTTTCTCCAAAACCGCGGGCTTCACCGGCACCCGCTGCGGCTATACCGTAATCCCGCAAACCGTCACCGCCAAAGCAAAAGACGGCTCCCGTCACCCGCTGAACGCTCTTTGGTCGCGCCGTCACTCGACGAAATTCAACGGCACCGCCTACATCGTCCAGCGTGGAGCCGCCGCCATCTACACCGACGAAGGACAAAAGCAAGTCGCCGAAAACATCGCCTATTATATGGAAAACGCACGCATCATCCGCGAAGGTCTTTCCTCGCTCGGACTCTCCGTCTTCGGCGGCGTGAACGCGCCGTATATCTGGCTCAAGACGCCAAACTCCATGCCTTCATGGGATTTCTTCGACAAACTGCTCCGCGAGGCGAACGTCGTCGGCACGCCGGGCGCCGGCTTCGGTCCCAGCGGCGAAGGCTATTTCCGCCTTACCGCGTTCGGCGCGCGGGAGGATACGGAAAAAGCAATCACCCGCATTCGTGAAAAACTCGCGATTTAATTTCACCATTGCGCAGAGCGTAGGCATTTTCTCTCATTTTTTTGAAACGACAACCAACCTCCGTCGCCTATGATATAATAATACAATGTAATATTGTATTTTGAGATTTTACATCTTTGGGTATGGAAGCCCATAAAGATAAGGAACTGGAAGCAAATAAGTTAGGAAGATTGCGCGGGATAAATTTTCACTGTCGAGGCGGAGGAAGGAGGCATAGCGGGCTATGCCGACTGACGACAACGAAGACAGCGGAAATTTAGACAAGCAAGATTCCTGAGTTATTTGTGTACAGTTCCTAACGTCGGAGGAAACGCACGATGATCAACCTGCTCCTCAAGGACTTGCGCCCCGGTATGATCGCGGCGCAAAGCGTATACAACCAAACCGGCGACGCCGTCTTGATGCGCGGAGACCCCCTTACGGACGCGCACATCGCCAAGCTCGTCGAAATCGGTCTGGCGGACATTACCGTCACGTCCGCCAACGCAGATGCTGCGATTATTCCGCCGTCCGATATCATGGAGGAAAAAACGCGCGCGGACGCAATCCATAAAGTCTACGACACATTCCGCACGCTGGAGGAAACCGGCGAACTCGATCCCGCCGCTTTGACGCCGACCGCCGAGGCCATCTTGACGGACGCGCTGGATAACCGGGAAAATCTCGTGCAGCTTACCGACATTCGTATGCATGACGACTACACCTTCGCACACAGTGTAAACGTCGCCCTCCTTTCCGCGATTCTCGGCTCACTCTGCGACCTGACCGGCGCGGAACTCATTACCCTCGTTATGGGCGGCCTCCTGCACGACATCGGCAAGCTCATCATTCCGAGCGACATCCTGACAAAACCCGAGCAGCTTTCCAGGCGCGAACTTTATATCGTACAGATGCACCCTGAAGCGGGCCGTGTCAAGCTCAGCACGCTTTCCACGCCCTCCGCTCCCATCCTTGCCGCCATCGCGGGCCAGCATCACGAGCACATGGACGGACGCGGCTATCCCGACCATCTTTCCGGCGACCAGATCCACCGCTTCTCGCGTATCGTCGCCATCGCCGACGTCTATGATGCGCTGACAAGCAGCCGCGCGTATAAACCGGCCTATCGGCCGCATATCGCGTACAAGATCATGACGAAATGCTCGCCCGGCCAATTCGACGAGAGACTCCTGAAGCTCTTCTTCGACAACGTCGCCATTTATCCCGTAGGCACCGTGCTCAAGACGTCGATGGGCTACGCCATCGTCAAAAAAGTGGAGTTCGGCCGCACGCAAACCCCGACCGTCTGCGTATTCGGCGATCTCTCCGGCGATCCGCTCGATCACCCCTTCGACATCGACCTCTCCAAGTGCGAGCCGGACGTCATCACCAGCGCCTTGGAAGAACTGGAGCTGATGCCGCTGCTCTTCCGCATGCACGTCGACCCCACGCAGTATTTGAAAGAGAACTGAAAGCCCAAACGACCGTTTTCCGCCATCGGAAAACGGTCGTTTTTGTATTTTTGGGAAAACCCAGTCCTCCCGTAATGAAAAAAGCCGCCACGTTTGTGACGGCTTTGTAGATACGATGTATTCTACGATGCATTCTTTTGCGTCTTACTGCGCGAGCGAATTGACCTTCTTCGCGAGACGCGACTTCTTGCGGGCCGCGTTGTTCTTGTGATAGACATGATTCGCAGCGGCCTGGTCGATGGTCTTGCAGGCATCGTGCAGGAGGGTCTTCGCTTCGTCCGCATTTCCTGCGGCAACGGCGTCGAGCACTTTGCGGGACGCTTTCTTCACGCGCGTCTTCTCGGCCACGTTCTTCGCATGACGCTTCGCATCGGTCTTAACACTTAAAATAGAAGATTTG
>CACZOL010000091.1 GCA_902782705.1 uncultured Selenomonadaceae bacterium | reverse complement strand
GAAAAATTCCTCCACCGGCGTTTTCTGTACGGAATGAATAAATCGCGTCGAAAGTTCTGTTCCCGCCTCGGCGGAGCAGGAGGCCAATAGACCGCTTTCTGCGATTACCGCGACGCAAGGACGAGTCGCGGTCCAAAGAAGCGCAAAAAAAGCCGCTGTAAACAACAACAAGAAACGGGCGCGGTATCGCGCCCGTTCGTTCCACTTGTGAAAAATCATTTCTTGAAGAACTGCTCGGCGCCGCCGTTCATCTTGACGGACATGCCTTTCATCGCGCCTTCCTTCGTAATCAGCTTGCCGACGGAGTGCGCGGCCTGGAGACGATCAAGATTCGAGAAGAGCGCCTTTGCGACCTCGCCGCCCATTGCGTCGTCCATCTTGTCCGTCGTGACCAGCATAGCCATGACCGAGACGGCGGAAACGTCGGCGTCAAAGCCGGCGTAAGTGCCTGCGGGAATCTTCGTCTTCGTGTAGAACGGGTACTTCGAGATCAGCATATCCGCTTTCTCAGGCTCCACCGGAATCAGGCGCACCTTGCGCTGGGAGGCGATATCCTGAATCGCCGCCGTCGGGTAGCCCGCCGTGACAAACGCCACGTCGACGTTGCCGTCTTTCAGCGCGCTTGCTGCCTCGCCGAAGGAGAGGTACTGCACGGTAATATCGGCATAAGTCACGCCGTAAGCTTCCATAATCTGGCGTGCGTTCGCCTCAGTACCGCTGCCTGCTGCGCCGACCGCTACGCGCCGTCCGCGGAAGTCGGCAATCGTCTCGATGCCGCTGTCGGCAAGCGTGACAATCTGGCAGGTCTCGGGATAGAGGGTCGCGATGCCGCGCAGGTTGCTCACTTTTTTATCCTTGAACATTTCCGTGCCGTTCGATGCATAATAGGTAAGGTCGTTCTGCACGATGGCGAGATCGACGGAGCCGTCTTTCAGCATATTGATATTCGCGACGGACGCGCCCGTGGACTGCGCGCTGGCGTTCATGCCGGGAATCGACTTGTTCAGGATTTCCGCCATGGCGCCGCCGATCGGGTAGTATGTGCCGGCTGTGCCGCCCGTGGCGATATTGATGAATTTTTTAGCGTCGCTCTTCTTTTCGCCGCCGCCACCGCCGCAGCCGACAAGCGCCAGCGTTGCGATCATGAGAAGCGCGCAGAGTGCGGCGAGCTTTTTGAAGCCTGTTTTTTTCATAATGACTCCTCCTTACAAATCTTTCCGCAAATAACAGGGTTATTATAGCATAACAATGTAAAAAAGTGAATAGGAAGCATATCAAAAAAGTTATGGTAAACACATCATAGAGATAGCCGCGAGATTATTTCGCCAGTTACCATCCTCCAGAGGAGCCGCCACCGCCGGAACTGCCGCCGCCGTAATGCCCGCCGCCGCCGGAGTGGTGGCCGCCGCCGGAGTAGCCTCCGCCACCGCCACCGCCGCCCCCGCCGCTGGGCAAATCGATGAAATCGGTCAGGTCGATAAACCCGGAGGTCAGGAGGTAGAGGAGCTGCAAGCATCCCCACAAAAGGAGACGGAACATTGACCAGAAGCACCAGAATAATGCGCCGATCAGCGCGAGGCCGATGGGGACCCCGAGCAAAATTTCCCACCACGAAAAATCTTCGTCTTCATCGGTAGATGAGGGTGAAGGGGCGGTTGTCGCGGCAGCCGTGCCGACATTTTCCGGCGCGGTCATGTTTTCCGCTTCGTATGCTTTTTTCGTCAGCTTGCCATAAGCGGCGACAATGGCGGACGAGTATTTTCCAGCGCGGAAATCCGCTTTCATGCCGTCGAGCACGCTGCCCGCGTAGCCGTCGGTGATGGCGCCCTCCAGCCCGTAGCCGACCTCGATACGAAACTTTCGGTCTTCCTTCGCAATCAGGAGCAGCACGCCGTTGTTTTTCTTCTTGTCGCCGATTCCCCATTTGCGGAACAGGCGGTTCGCGTAGTCTTCAATCGAGTCGGGACCGAGGGTATTGATTGTCACTACGACGACCTGCGCGCTGGTGGTCCGATCCAGTTCTCTGCCCATCGTAAGGATAGCTTGCCTGTCCTCCGGCTCCACCATGTTCGCGTCGTCCACGAGGTAAATGTCATGCGTAGGCGGCGGCAAAACAGCCGTTTCCGCCGCGAAGCACGAGGGAAGACAAATCAGCCACGCAAACAGGAAAAATAAGGCAGACGAAAATCGTTTCATTCTGCACACTCCATTCGTAAAGAACCTTAAAACCATTTTGTCAAAGCAGCGGGTTTTTTCCGTATTCCTCACCATCCGCCGGAGGAGCCTCCCCCTCCGGAGCTCCCGCCGCCAAAGCCGCCGCCCGAAGAGCTTCCCTTGCCGTAGAATAAACCTTTCAGCAGACCTTTCCAGCCGTTGGTGAAGACGTCCTTCCAAGGGGCGAAGAAGCTGCCGCCGACCAGATCGTCCCGCCAATCGACAAAGCCGGAGGTCAAGAGATAGAGACCCCACCAAAGCACGAGCAGAATCACGTTAGCAATCGTGCAGGCAATCACTCGGAACAGGATGAGGCCGAGGACAATCCCGCCGATAACGACAAGATATGCCAAAATATCCAGAAGTGTATCTTCCATAGGACCAACTTTTAAGCTAGAACTGTACTTTCGGCACAGTATGGGCCGATTCCTCCGCCGCGAATTGTTTCATCGGCGAGTATCCCAACATGCCCGCAAACAGATTGCCCGGGAATGTTTCAATTTTCACATTGTATCGCTTGATAGCCTCATTGTAATCTCGCCTTGCAACGGCTATTCGGTTTTCCGTTCCTGCAATCTCGCGCATCAGCTCCGTGAAATGCGCGTCCGCCTTCAAATTCGGGTAGTTTTCCGCCACCGCGATGAGTCGCCCCAGCGCGCCGGAGAGCTCAGAGTTCGCCGCATCCATTTCCTCCGGCGTTTTGGCGCCCATGACCCGCGCCCGCGCGTCGGTGACTTCCTTCAGAACTTTTTCCTCATACTGCATATAGCCCTTGACGGTGTTGACGAGGTTCGGGATCAGGTCGGCCCGCCGCTGGATCTGGTTCTCCACCTGTCCGTACTGTGCGCCTACCTCAATATACGCGGTCTTCAAGGAATTGTAAGTGCCGATGCACGAGCCGCCGATCAAAAGCAGCACGCCGAGAATAACGCCGAGAACATGCATGATGGTTTCCTCCGTT
>CACZOL010000090.1 GCA_902782705.1 uncultured Selenomonadaceae bacterium | reverse complement strand
GCTTCATCGTAAAATTTTTTTGTTCCTGCCCGCGTGGGGCAGACGTCAGTTTTATCCGCAGTGCGCGGCGGACATTTGGGGGGAATTGTATGGGCATGAACATGAGCGAAAAGATTTTGGCGCGCCATGCGGGCTTGTCTTCCGTCGAGGCGGGGCAGCTCATCACCTGCAAGCTCGATATGGTGCTGGCGAACGACATTACTGCGCCGCCTGCGATCAAGGAGTTTGAGAAGATCGGCGGCAACGTGTTCGACCCGGCGAAAATCGCGCTGGTGCCGGACCACTTCACGCCGAACAAGGATATGAAGACCGCCGAGTTGACGAAGATCGTGCGGGATTTCGCGCGGGAGCAGAAAATCGTCCATTATTACGAAGTCGGTCATGACGCGGGCATCGAGCATGTCATTTTGCCCGAGCACGGTCTGGTCGGGCCGGGCATGCTGACCATCGGTGCGGATTCCCACACATGCACCTACGGTGCGGTGAACGGATTCTCTACCGGCGTCGGAACTACGGATCTTGCTGTGGCGTTGGCGACGGGCGAGGCGTGGTTCAAGGTGCCGGCGGCGATTCGCGTGGTGCTGCACGGACAAAAGCCGAAAGACGTTTGCGGCAAGGACGTCATCTTGACGCTGATCGGCATGATCGGCGTGGACGGTGCGCTGTATCAGACGCTGGAGTTCGCGGGAGACGGCGTTTCGTCCCTTGGAATGGACGACCGCTTCACGATTGCGAACATGGCCATCGAGGCGGGGGCGAAGAACGGTATTTTCCCGTTTGACGACAAGACGCGCGTTTATTTGGAAGAGCGCATGAAGGATTATGAGCCGGTCTTTTCGGACGCGGACGCGTCCTATGTGCGCACGGTGGAGATCGATCTTTCGGCGCTGCGCCCTGTCGTTGCTTTTCCTCATCTGCCGGGGAATACGAAGCGCGTCGAGGATATCAAGGAGCCAATCCCGATCCAGCAGGTCGTGCTCGGCTCCTGCACGAACGGGCGAATCGAGGATTTGGCGGAAGCGGCGGAAGTCTTTTCCATGCACAAAGTACACCCCGGCGTCCGTTGCATCGTGATTCCTGGCAGTCAGCGCGTGTATCTGGAGGCGATGGAACGCGGCTATATCCGCACGTTCGTGCAGGCGGGCTGTGCGGTCTCGACGCCGACCTGTGGGCCGTGCATGGGCGGCCACATGGGTATCTTGGCGAAGGGTGAACGCTGCGTCTCGACGACGAACCGCAATTTTGTCGGGCGCATGGGCGACACTACGAGCGAAATTTATCTGGCGGGGCCGCAAGTGGCGGCGGCCAGCGCGATTCTCGGCCGCATTGCCGAGCCGAAGGAGGTGGAGTGAATGAAGGCAGAAGGAAAGGTTTGGCGTTATGGGGATAACGTGGATACTGACGTCATCATTCCCGCGCGCTATCTGAATTCATTCGACCCTGCGGAGTTGGCTTCGCATTGCATGGTCGACATTGATGAGACGTTTGCGAAGGAAGTCAAAGCGGGCGACATCATGGTCGGCGGCAAGAATTTCGGCTGCGGGTCGTCCCGTGAGCACGCGCCGATCGCGATCAAGGCGTCGGGCGTTCCCGTGGTGGTGGCTGCGAGCTTCGCGCGCATCTTCTATCGGAACGGCATCAATATCGGCCTGCCGCTCCTCGAGATTGGCGACGACGTGGGAAAAATCAAGGCGGGCGACGTCTTGCGCATCGACACGTCGGAGGGGACGATCGAGGATTTGACGACGGGCGATACGTTCAAGGCACATCCGCTGCCCGGCTTCGTGCAGGATATCGCGAAGGCGGGCGGATTGATTCCGTATATCAAAGCGAAAAAATAACGACGACGCCAAACGCCTCTGCGAATGATTTCGCAGGGGCGTTTTTTCAGTGGTTCTTTAGGCCAAATTTATCAAACCTGACCTTTAATGTTATCTTAATTGACAAACGGCGCGCGAGGTTTTAATATTAAGGAGTAAAAATAGGCGTATTATGCGCGGGGAAGGATTTTTTGATGTTTGGGATTGATATCGGCGTCGACCTTGGGACGGCCAATGTGCTTGTTTATGAGAAGAAGAAAGGGATTGTGCTCCGCGAGCCCTCGGTGGTCGCGGTGGATAGAGATACAGGGAGGATCCTTGCGGTAGGCGAGGAAGCGAAGCGGATGATCGGGCGTACGCCGGGCAATATTTCGGCGATACGGCCTCTGCGGGACGGCGTAATCGCCGACTATAACATCACGGAAACCATGCTTCGCTATTTCATCGAAAAAGTCGTCGGACACAGCTTCGTTTTCCGTCCGCGCATCATGATTTGCGTACCTTCGGGCGTCACGACGGTGGAGAAGCGCGCGGTGCAGGAGGCGGCGGAACAGGCGGGTGCACGGCGCACGCATTTGATTGAGGAGCCGATGGCGGCTGCGATTGGCGCAGGGCTTCCGGTAGACGAGGCGACAGGCTCGATTATCGTCGATATCGGCGGCGGCACGACGGACGTGGCGGTCATCAGTCTCGGCGGCATCGTGCTCTCGTCGAGCCTGCGTATGGCGGGTGATAAATTCGATGAGGCAATCATCGCCTATATGCGCAAGAAATTCAATGTACTGATCGGCGAGCGCACGGCGGAAGACGTGAAAATGCAGATCGGCGCGGCGTATCCGGAGGCGCGGAATCTGCAAATGGACGTCAAGGGCCGCGATCTCTACACGGGGCTGCCGAAGAGCGTCATGGTGACGACGGCGCAGGTGGCCGAAGCGCTGCAAGGTCCGGTGGCAGCGATCGTGGATTGCGTGAAAAAGGTGCTGGAAGATACGCCGCCGGAGCTTTCGGCGGATATCATAGACCATGGGATCGTTATGACGGGCGGCGGTTCGATGCTTTACGGCCTCGACGCATGGCTTCGTCATCAGACGGGGATTCCGGCGATGCTGGCGGACGATCCGTTGTCCTGTGTTGCGATCGGCACGGGCAAGGCGCTGGAGTTTGTTGAGCGCTTCGCGGACGGACAGGACATGGACAGTACGTTCTCAAAGAAGAAATAAAATCTATGGGGTGAAGACTTATGTGGCGTGGACTTTATACGGCAGCGGCAGGCATGATAACGCAGGACAACCGCACGTCGGTTATCGCGAACAATCTTGCGAACGCGAATACGACGGGCTATAAGCGCGACCGCGCAATCGACGCGGAGTTTCATCCGATGTTGATTCGGCGCATCAACGACGATATGCCGATCAAGGTGACGGATTTCAAGGGATTTTCCCTCGACCGCCGTCCGCCTGTCGTCGGAACGCTGGGCCTCGGCTCGTTCACGTCGGAGGTTGCGACGGATCATGCACCGGGCAATTTCATGACGACGGGCAATCCGCTGGATCTTGCCATCAGCGGCGAAGGTTTCTTCGTCATTGATACGCCGCAGGGACTCCGCTACACGCGAAACGGCAATTTTTACCGTGCGACGAACGGCGATCTCGTGACTTCCAACGGGCAGGCCGTGCTTTCGAGGCAGGGCCGTCCAATCAATATTCCCGAGAATGCGGAGACGATCATCGTGACGGCGCAGGGCGGCATTTACGCCGACGGTGCGCAGATCGACGATTTGGGCTTCGTAGAGTTCGGCCCGGACAGGCGTGCGGTCCTGAAGCAGGGCGACAGCCTGTTCTACCCGCAGGAAGGCGCTCAGCCCCAGCCGGCGACGGGCTCGATCGAGCAGGGCGTTTTGGAGCGCTCCAACTCGAACGTCGTCAACGAGATGGTGGAGCTCATCAACAATTATCGTATCTACGAGGCAAATTCGCGGGCGGTTACGACGCAGGATCAGATGCTCGACCATTCCGTGAACGAAGTCGGCAGATTGTGAGGAGTTTAGCCCTAATTTTTTTATGGGGGTTAAGTTTTTCAGGCGAATTTCCGATATATTGGACAGAGATAAGTTTGCCCATTTTTACAAAGGATTGAAAAATCATCACGGGACGGTTACACAGATTGGAGCGATGACTTATGATGCGAGCCCTTTGGTCTGCGGCGTCGGGTATGAAAACGCAGCAGGACAATATGGACACGGTGGCGCACAACCTTTCAAACGTCAATACTTTCGGCGCGAAAAAGGTGCGCGCGGAGTTCCACGACCTTTTGTACCAGACGCTTCGTCCGGCGGGCGCGGAAAGCGGACCGGATTCGCAGTATCCGACCGGTCTTCAGATCGGTCTTGGCGATCGCCTTGCGGCGACGCAGCGTATCTTTACGCAGGGAAATTTACAGTCCACCGGCCATCCGCTGGACGTGGCCATTGAAGGCGACGGCTTTTTCCGTATCGAGATGCCGGATGGGACGATCGGGTATACGCGCGACGGTTCTTTCAAGCGCGATGCGAACAACCGTCTTGTGACGACCGACGGTTACCCGCTGGCCGACAACATTACTTTTGATGAAGCCGTGCCGAACGACGGTATCACGATTTCGGGCGACGGGCGCGTTTCGCAGATCATCAATAACGTGCAGGAGCAGGTCGGCCAGATTACACTTGCGAGGTTCGTCAATCCCGCCGGCTTGATTTCCCGCGGGAAAAACCTCCTTTATGAATCCGACGCGTCGGGCGGTCCGATCGAAGGAAACCCCGGTGAAGAGGGCCGCGGAACGTTGGTGCAGTCCGTTATCGAGATGTCGAATATCCAAGTCGTCGAGGAAATGGTCAATATGATCGTAGCACAGCGTTCCTACGAGTCGAATGCGAAAGCGATCACGACTTCGGATTCGATGCTTGAGATTGCCAACGGCTTGAAGCGGTAATATGCGTCGGCTGTGCATTCTTTTTGCGGCGCTTTGCCTCCTGGCGGTTGGGTCGGTCGCCTGCGCCTACGGCAAGACGGCGGAAGATCTTTATCCGCAGGAGGTTTCTCTCGATGAAATGGAGCGGCAGGCTGTCGCTTTCATAGACGAGGCGATAAAAAAGTCGGGCGATACCCGCCGCTATAAGGTGGAAAAGGCGTCTATGCCGCGCATCCTGCGCGCACCGGAGGGCAATGTCAGTTTTGTGATGTCGCTTCCTTACGGCGTGCGTTTTTGGGGCAATACGGCGGTTTCTGTCGATGTGCTTGTGGACGGCGCGCCGTTCCGCACCATCAAGTGCCAGTTCAAGGTGCGTGTATTCGACCGCGTGGCGGTGGCAGCACGCCCGATCATGGCAGGGCAGCCGCTGACGGCTGCGGATTTCCGCTTCGAGGAGCAGGAGGTCGGCTCGCGGGCTCAGAATTTCCTGACCGAGGCGGACGAGATTGTCGGCAAGGTACTTTCACGTTCGTTGAGCATCGGCGCACCGCTTTGGCGAACCATGTTGAAAACGCCCGTGCTCTTGAAAGCGGGCGCTCCCGTGACGATCATCTCGCGCGTGAACGGCGTCGAGGTCAAGATGGACGGGCTCGCTTTGGAAGCGGGCCGCGCGGGAGATATCATCCGAGTGAAGAACACCGCTTCGCGAAAAGTACTTCGCGGGCGGGTCTTAGACGAGGTCACCGTGGAGATTGTGCATAATTGACGGAAGGAAGGGCGAGAGCATGAATAAGAAATGGCGTCTTATGATGGCCGCAGGGCTTTCGGCGTTGATGCTGACGGCGGCTCCCGTATCGGCGCAGTCGCTCTGGTCGACCGGCGACGGGCGCAACGGCACCGATTATTTTGCCGATTCGAAAGCGCGGGACGTCGGCGACATTTTGACCATCATCATCAGCGAGACGGCGACGACGTCCGCGACGAGATCCGGCTCCAATTCCAAGTCGGGCAGCGTGAATATGCAGGCGGGCATCGGCGTCTTTGATTTCCTGAATTCTCTCTTCCCCGCGTCCATCAGCGGCTCAGACAGCTGGAAAGCGGACGGGTCGGCGTCGAGTACGAACCGCGCAAGCGGCCGCGTGTCGGTCACGGTGGTTGACGTGGAGCCCAACGGCAATATGATTGTCGAAGGCACGCAGTCGATTTGGCAGAACAAGAACGAGCACAAGATCACGCTGCGCGGCGTGGTGCGTCGCGACGACGTCACATATAACAATACCGTATCGTCCGCGCAGGTGGCGGACGCGACGATCCGCTTCGACGGCAAGGGCCCCCTGAACGCGAAGCAGCGGCAGGGCATCTTGACGCAGATATTCAATATCCTCTTCTGATGAGGTGATTTGTTTATGAAAAAATGGACAGCGCTTTTTACGGCGATTTTCTGTCTGATCTTTTCGTGCGCGGCCTTTGCGGAGGCTCCGGTTACGCGCATCAAGGATATCGCGAAAGTGCAGGGCGTGCGTGCCAACCAGCTCGTAGGCTACGGCCTTGTTATGGGCCTTAACGGCACCGGCGATTCGAACAAGACGCTGGAAGTCCTGCAGTCCGTTGCGAATACGCTTCGCCGCTTCGGCGTGACGGTGGATCAGGCTTCGCTGAAGACGAAAAACGTGGCGGCGGTCATGGTAACTGCGACGCTTCCACCGTTCGTGCGCGAGGGCGACACCATCGACGTGACGGTTTCGTCGATGGGCGACGCGAAGAGCATCCAAGGCGGCACGTTGATCCAGACGCCGCTGCAAGCCGGTAACGGCGAGGTGTACGCCGTAGCGCAGGGCGCTGTCTCGACGGGCGGCTTCACGGCGGGCAACGGCGGCAATACGCGGCAAAAGAATTTTCCGACAGTGGGCTTGACGCCGAACGGCGCGATTGTTGAGCGTACGGTGGAAGAAGATCTTGGGCGGGACGGCACGATTGCGTTGTCGCTGGCGAATCCGGACTTCACGACGGCGGCGCGCATCGCCCAGGCGGTCAACGCACGGTATGCGGGTTCCGCGACGGCGGCAAATCCGGGACGCGTGGATATTCGTATCCCGCCGCATTTCCGCAACAATCTTGTCAGTTTCATCGCCGGTATCGAGGAATTGCCCGTGATGCCGGATAATATCGCGAAAGTCGTCGTGAACGAGCGCACGGGAACGATCGTCATGGGCGGCGACGTGTCGGTGGATACCATTGCGATTGCGCAGGGGGGTATTTCCATCAGCATCGAGCAAGAGGCGGAAGTGACCCAGCCGGCGCCGTTCAGCGTGGGAAGTACTGTCGTGACGAAGAATGCGAGCGTCGATGTCGACGAAGAGCGGGCGAATACCATCGTGCTCGACGCGACGGCGAACGTCAGCGACGTTGTGGGCGCGCTGAATTCGGTCGGCGCGACGCCGAGGGATATCATCTCGATCCTGCAGGCGATCAAGGCGTCGGGAGCGCTCCATGCAGAGCTTGAGATTATTTAACAGGAATGCTTGCGAGGTGAAGTCATGGTAAACGGAATGGCAGGCATGGATTCTATCCGCAGCCAAACGACGTGGGGCGCGCGCAACACGACGCAGGAAATGTCGCGGACGCAGGTGGACGCGACGCGCTTTGAGGACGCGCTGAACCGTGCGAAGAGCGCTCTTGAGAATGCGAAAGTGGCCGTCGACGCGTCGGGTATTTCCGCCGAGAAAGAGGCGAAACAGCTTCGCGAAGCGTGTGAAGGCTTCGAAGCCATGTTCCTTGATATCATGTTCAAGGAAATGCGGAACACCGTGCCGGAGAATACGCTGTTCGGGCAAAGCCAAGGCGAGAAAATCTGGCATTCGATGCTCGACACGGAGATGATGCAGAACGTGGCGAAATCCGGCGGCGTCGG
>CACZOL010000089.1 GCA_902782705.1 uncultured Selenomonadaceae bacterium | reverse complement strand
GTTCCCTATGCGGTGAGACCCCCGTCCACGCTCCAGCACGCGCCCGTCACGAAAGAGGCGCGCGGCGACGCGAGAAAACAAATGACCGACGCAGCCTCTTCCGCCGTTCCTATCCGTCCCAGCGGATACACGGACGCCATCGCCGAAAGGCCTTCCTCCCGCGACGGCGCTTTTTTAAGCTGCGCCTCCGTCAACGGCGTCAAAATATCCCCCGGCGCGACGCAGTTCACACGCACGCCGAAAGCCGCCGTCTCCAGTGCCAGCGCTCGCGTGTAAAGCACGACAGCGCCTTTCGACGCACAGTACAGACTGCAAAGATAATTGCCGTGAAGTCCGGCGTCCGAAGCCACGTTGACGATATTCCCCTTCGTTTCGCGCAGATAGGGAAGCGCCGCGCGCGCCATGAACATCGTGCCCTTGACGTTCGTATCCATGACGTCAGCATATGACGTCTCGGTCAGCGCATCTGCCGCCTCTTCCCGATAGACGCCCGCAGAACACACGAGCGCGTCGAGACGGCCGAGCGCTTCCTTCGCCTTTCGCACGAGCGCCTCGCAATCCGACGTACGCCGCACGTCAGCGGCGAAAAAAAGCGCCCGCTCACCGCCAAGCGCACGAAGCGCCTCCTGCCCCCGCGCTTCGTCCCGTCCCGCGACGGCGACGCGCGCCCCTTCCGCGAGAAACCTGCGTGCGGCAGCCAGTCCGATTCCCGACGTGCCGCCCGTAATCAAAACGCCCTTGTCTTTCAATTCGCCCATCGTCCGTCACTCCACAATAAATAAAGAGGCCGTCGCACGAAATCTCGTCGACAGCCTCCTTGTTGACCGTTCGGTATCTTATTTCTTCTTCTTGTTGACAGCATCCTTCAGAGCTTTGCCAACCTTGAAAACCGGAGCCTTCGAAGCCGCAATCTTGATCGCCGCGCCCGTCTGCGGGTTACGGCCAGTGCGCGCAGCGCGCTCCTTGACCTCGAAGGTGCCGAAGCCGATCAGCTGGACTTTGTCCTTCTTAACGAGTGCTTCCTGCACGCTCGCGACGAAAGCGTTCAGAGCCTTCTCCGCGTCCTTCTTCGTCAATCCCGCCTTTTCGGCAACTTTCCCGACCAATTCTGCTTTATTCATGCGAACATCCTCCTTAAAATTAAAGAAATATAAGGGATTTCCGACGAAGATATTTCGCCGTCCCTTTGGAAAATCCTCTTTTTTCCGAAAAAAAATATAAGAAATTCCCATAAATGGGCAAAAGGTCACGATTTTTTCTCCCGTTCCGCGCGTTTCGCTTCCTCCCAGAACGCGTCGAGCTCGTCCAGCGTAAATTTTTTCCAGTCGCCGCCCGCCGATTCGACTCTGGCCTCGACATGCCGGAACCGCCGCCGAAATTTTCGGTTCGCCGCGAGCAGCGCAAGCTCGGCGTTCACTTTCAAGAAACGCGAAAGATTCACCACCGCGAACAGCAAATCCCCCAATTCCTCTTCGATATGCGCGGCGTCTTTTTCCTCCGTTGCTGCAAGCAATTCCTTCCATTCCTCACGGCATTTTTCAATCACCGGCGTAATCTCATCCCAGTCGAATCCCGCGTCCGCCGCCTTGCTTTGCAGCTTCGCCGCCGACGAAAGCGCCGGCAGTTCTTTCGGTATGCCGTCGAGACGCGACTTACGTTCGGGTTTTTCCATGCGCTTGATGGCTTCCCAATTCTTGAGCACAGCCGCCGCGTCGGAAACCTGTACGTCGCCGAAAATATGCGGGTGGCGGCGCACCAATTTTTCCGTGATGCCGTCCACCACGTCCTGCATGGAAAAACGCCCCGCCTCCTCGGCGATGCGCGCCTGAAACACGATCTGGAGCAAAAGGTCGCCCAGCTCCTCCGCCAGCAAATGTTCGTCCTTCATATCGATGGCTTCGACGACTTCATAGGCTTCTTCAAGAATATGTTTCCTCAGGCTCTCCGGCGTCTGTTCGCGGTCCCAAGGACAGCCGCCCGGCTCGCGGAGCTGCCGCATGACGTCCGTAAGCGGCGAAAAGTCGAACCGTTTCCCGCGCGGAAGCGGCGGCACGAAAACGCTCGTCAGATGGTCGATGCCCGCCTGCCGGTCGAGCATATAGAGCGGCACGCGCAAAATCTTTTCGTCGGGCAGCCCGACACGCTGCACAACGACAACCTCATATTCGTCCGGCAAAAGCTCCATCAGCGCAAGTTTTGCCTCAGACGCCGTCGCGGCGTTATAAACCTGCGTGACGATCAATCCTGTCGGCCAGTCCATCGGCAGCCGATCCAGCTCTCCGGCGTCCATGATCAAAAGCCCTTCCACCGGATCGACGCCGAGACGCGCGCAAAGCGGTTCGACGAAGCTCATGCCCGGTAAAATCATGAGCGGAACATTTTCCGCCTCTGCCCGCTCCCGCAGCAATACGACCGTCCGCTCCGCCACCAGAGGGCTTCCCGGCGTCGCGTAAACGATTTCCTCGCCGTTTTTCGCCCGATCCATCAGATCGTCCGCGATAGAGGCGTACAGCGCCTCGAAATTTTCCGCCTTTTCATAGCGCTCGTCATACGAGGAGAAGACGACGCCCCGTCGGGAAATCTCCTCTGCCGTCGGGTGGATCGCCGTCCGCAGGATCAGCGTAGGCGCGTTTTGGATTGCCTCCCACGCTTCGACGGTCATCCAGCCGAAGCCGCCCGGTCCCATACCGACGACCGTTATGTTTCCCATTTCATTTCTCTCCTTCCGTATCGTTGGACAGCGCTTTCATCGTCGAAAGCAAAAATTCCATCAGCTCGTCCTGTCCGAGTTTCTCTTTGAACCGAACACGCAGCATTCGCTGCTCCGACATAATCAAAAGCGCTTTGCCGAGTTTTTGTTTCAGGGCGACGACGCGCTCCGGCGCGATTTTATGCCGCTCCGTCAGCGTGATTTCCACCACCCGCTCCTTTTCGACAATACTCTTCACTCCGAGATCCCGCGCGTAATTCTTGATACGCGCCACGTCCAAGAGACGCAGCACCGGCTTCGTCGGCTCGCCGAAACGGTCGATAAGCTCGTCCAGGAGCGAAGAGATATGCTCCTCATTCCTGACGGCGGCGATGCGCTGATAAATCTCGATCTTGTGCATCGCGTCGTCGACGTACGCGCCGTCGAGATACGCCTCCACCGCGATCTCGATGACCGGCTCCGGAATCTCTTCGACGGGCTTGCCCGTTTCCAAGGACCGCACCGCATCGTCAAGCAGGCGGCAGTACATTTCAAAGCCGACGCTGGAAATATGGCCGTGCTGCTGCGCGCCCAAGAGATCGCCCGCGCCGCGGATCTCAAGATCCCGCATCGCAATCTTAAATCCCGCGCCGAGCTCGGCAAATTCTTTCATCGCCTGAAGCCGCTTTTCCGCCGCCTCGGTCAGCACCTTGTCCGTCTGATAGACGAAATACGCGTATGCCATCTGACGGGAACGCCCCACGCGCCCGCGCATTTGATAGAGCTGCGACAAGCCGAAATAATCGGCGTTGTACACGATGATGGTGTTCGCGTTCGCCACGTCGAGACCGTTTTCCACGATGCTCGTCGAGAGCAGGATATCGTACTCGCCCTCGTAAAATTCCATCATCACACGCTCCAAATGTGCCTCCGACATTTGCCCGTGCGCCGTCCGTATGCTCGCCTCCGGTACGAGCGCCTCAAGGCGCAGGCGCATTCGCTCGATGGTTTCGATGCGATTATATATGAAGTAAATCTGTCCGCCCCGTTTCAGCTCGCGGCGAATCGCCCCCGCAATCACCGCATCGTTTGCCTCGATCACATACGTCTGGATTGGATAACGCTCGGCGGGCGGCGTCTCGATCACGCTCATATCCCGCGCACCGACGAGCGACATGTGAAGCGTCCGTGGAATCGGCGTCGCTGAAAGCGTCAATACGTCGACCCCCGCCGAAAGCTCCTTGATCCGTTCTTTTTGCTTCACGCCGAAACGCTGTTCCTCGTCGACGATCAAAAGCCCAAGGTCTTTAAACGACACGCGGTTCTGATTCAAGATCGCATGGGTGCCGATGAGGATGTCCGTGCGCCCGTCCCGCACGCGCTCCAAAGAAGCCTTCTGCTCCTTCTGGGTGCGGAAACGGCAAATCACGTCCACCGTCGGCCCGAAATTCAAAAATCGCTCCGAAAACGTCTGGTAATGCTGCTGCGCGAGCACCGTCGTCGGCACGAGCACCGCGACCTGCTTGCCGCCCATCACCGCCTTGAACGCGGCGCGAACGGCAACCTCTGTTTTCCCGAATCCCACGTCACCGCAAAGCAGCCTGTCCATCGGTACGGGCTTTTCCATGTCCGCTTTGATCTCCCGCACGGCGGAAAGCTGATCCGGCGTCTCCTCATAGGGAAACGCGTCTTCAAACTCCCGCTGCCACGGGGTATCCTCCGGAAACGGGAATCCGGGCGTGCTGCGCCGTTTCGCGTAAAGCTTGATAAGATCCTTCGCAATATTTTCGACGGACGCTTTCGCACGCGCCTTCGCCTTGCCCCATTCCGAGCCGCCCAGACGCGAGAGCCGAGGCGCTTCTCCCTCCGCGCCGATATATTTCTGCAAAAGCTGCACTTGATCGGTCTGGACGAAAAGTTTATCGTCGCCGCTATATTTTATATGAAGATAATCGCGCTTGACGCCGCCCGTTTCCAGCGTCTCGACGCCGAGATACTTGCCGACGCCGTGCACGACGTGAACTACATAATCGCCG
>CACZOL010000088.1 GCA_902782705.1 uncultured Selenomonadaceae bacterium | reverse complement strand
AGCGTTTTGCTCATTGGCAGCCCTTGTTTTTTCGCCAGCTTTTTCAGCAGTTCATATTGCGCGGGCGTCAGGCTGGCCGTGACGCGGACGCGTTTCCCGTCTGTCAGCGGCGCCGCATCGTTGTCGTGCGTTTTCGGGGCTGGCGGGGGATCGAAATCCGCGGCGAGTCGTCTGCGCTCGGCTCCGGAAAGTGCTTTGGCCATTTCTTCTTGTCTCCCCCCAACGCAAGATACAGTTCTTTCGTAAATGACTGGTAATCGTCCGCCGCGTGGCAGGTCGCGCTGTATTCGAAAATATCGCACTGCCGCATTTGGGCTTCTTTGATGGCGACGCTTTCGCGGATAACCGTCGAGAAGACCTGCGTGTCAAGTTCTTTCGCCCGTTCCTTGAACATTTCCGCCGTCCGTCCGCTGATGGACGTGCGGCTTTCGTAGCGCGTCAATAAGATACCGGCGACGGAAAGGGATTTATTGTAATAGGCTTTCGCAAAGCTGATGTTTTTCATCAGGTCGTCGAGGCCGGACAGGCTGAAGACGTCCGGCTGGCAGCAGACCACTGCGGCGTCGGCGGCGGTGAAAGCGTTCAGCGTCAGCACGTTCATGGACGGCGACGTGTCGAGGATGATGTAATCGTAGTCTTTCACGCGCGTCAGCGCCTTTTTCAGGATCAATTCGTTTCCCGGCTGGCTGAATTCTTTTTCCGCGCGGGACAGGCGGGCGTCTGCCGCAATCAGGTCATACCACTTCGTTTTCTGTATGCAGCTTTGCGGCGGGCTGCCGTTCAGGAAGTCGAATGTTCCCGTCGTTTCCCGCTTTGCACCCGACGCTTGGGAAAAGTTGCCCTGCGCGTCCATGTCGATTGCCAAGACGGAAAAACCGCGCCGCCCGAGACAAGCGGCGACGCAAAGCGCCGTCGTCGTCTTGCCGACGCCGCCTTTCTTGTTCGTCATCGCGATAATTTTCATGACGTGTCCCTCCGTATGATAGTTATTGTAGGAAATCCGAGCCCTGTTGTCAACTTTGGGAAACACGGAACAAGTCCTAGGGTTCATGGAAGGAAAAACGGGAGTCGTGTGGAATATATACAAGCAGAATGATTATGAGGAGGGGAAAACATGCAGATTTTCAAGAAGACCGCAGCCGCGCTCTGCGCCGCCCTGACGGTTTCCGCCGCCGCCTTTGCCGCGCCGTTGGCGCCGGAACTCCAGATCGATGCCCTAGCCAAGACCGCTATGGTGTACAAAGGCTGGTTCGTCTTGCCGGAGCGTGAGAAGAACTCGGACGTTTGGAGCTACGCGATTGCCGATCTTGACCACAACGGTCGGCTGGAAGTCCTGAAAGTCAGGCGCGGCTGGGTGGAGGGCGGCCCCCGGCTGCTTTGCGAAGAGCTGAGCGCAGACGGGACTCGTCTGCGGGGAGAGGTCGCCCTCGACCATACGGCGGTTCCCGACCTTCTCGCGACGAGCGATACGTCCGGGCAGGCGCTGGTGCTTTATGACGCGGAGAAAAATCTCTATCACTATATCTTTAAAGAGACCGTCTATCATACCGAATATGAATCGATCACGACGAAATACGCGCTGACTTTCTCGGACGGAGTGCTGCATGTGTCGCCGCTGGCCCATTACCAATGGATTCTGAGCGGATACGAAGGCGGCGTCACGGAACGCTATTATCTGCCGAAGCGCGACAGCGACGTCGGTGTGGAGATCGGCGTTGCCCGTTACAACGACATCGAGAATGAAGAATTTCCCGGTTGTGAAGTGCGCGGCGTCGCATTTTGGTGGCAGAGCGCGGAGGCATTGAAGCACGCCGCCTCCCTCGGCCGCCTGAGAGAAGCGCTGGCGCAGTCGTATTCCTCTTTTGCCAGTGGAGGAAAGACGGAAAGTTTATGGAATCAGAGCGAATAGAGATCCCGTACGAGGACTGCAATAACCAGGGGAGGATTTTCTCCCTTGCGAACCGTCTGGGCCATGATATGAACACCTACGCGCGGCGGTATATGAAGTCGAAATTCGTCGCCCAGGGCAAGGATTTCGACTATTCGTATTACCAGATCGCCTCGCCGTCGTACTCTCTCGATCTCGTGGACGAAGCCGAGCTTCACGAGGAAGGGGCGCGGACGGATGGCATTTCCAACGACGAAGCCTACTGGATCGGCTTCTTTTACAAATATTTCGCGCTGTCGCTGTCGCTGACCAACGAGCAGGCGTGGGAGAAAATCCCTTTCGACCGTATGCGCGCCTTTTACGCGGAATACGGTGCGGCGTCGAAAGAAACGGCGGGCGAAGAGATGGCGAAAATCTTGCGGAAGGAAATGACGGCCGGGAAGCCGCACGTCGTCATATTGGCGACGGGCGGCACGATTGCGGGAAGCGCGCCGTCCGCCGCGTCGGTCATCGGCTATCGGGCGGGCGTCCTAAACGTGGACGAGATGCTGGCGGCGGTGCCGGAGCTCGCTGACGTCGCGGATGTGCGGGGCGAGACGATCTGCGCGATCGACAGCAAAGACATGACGGACGAGATATGGCTCCGGCTGACCGCGTGCGTCAACGAGCTTTTAGCCTCGGACGATGCGGATGGCGTCGTCATCGCCCACGGCACGGATACTTTGGAGGAGACAGCGTATTTCCTTCAGCTTACGGTCAAAAGCGACAGGCCGGTCGTGCTGACCGGCGCGATGCGTCCGGCGACGGCGCTCAGCGCCGACGGCCCGATGAATCTCCTGGACGCGGCGCGCGTAGCTGTGTCCAAAGAAGCGGCCGGAAAGGGCGTACTCGTCGTGATGAACGGCGAGATTCACTCGGCGAGGGAAGTCACGAAGACGCGTACCCTCGGCGTCGACGCGTTCGGCTCTCCGGTGCTCGGCTGTCTCGGGACCGTCGACGCGGGCGTTCCGGTTTTTTATCGCACCCCGTCCCGTCGCCATACGACGCAGTCGGAGTTTACGGCGGCGTCGCTTCCGCGCGTCGACATATTGTACGGTCACGCGGGCGACGACGGCGCGCTTGCAGACGCGTGCGTCCGCGCGGGCGCGAAAGGAATCGTTTACGCGGGCATGGGAAACGGGAGCATTCCCGCCGATGTGGAAAAGGCGCTGATAAATGCGGCCAAAGAAGGCGTCGCAGTGGTGCGTGCCTCACGGGGCATGGGCGGCACGGCGGTTTCGGCGGAGCCGTCGTATGACGCCGCCGGATTTATCGCTTCCGATACGTTGAGCCCGCAGAAAGCGCGTGTACTGCTTCGCCTCGCGCTTGCGAAAACGAACGACGTCAAGGAGCTGCGCCGGATATTCCAAGAATACTAGCGTGTTGGGGGACAAAAAAGACGCAGAGAAAATCTCTGCGTCTTTTTCATCGTTGATGATTATTCTTCCAGCATGAACTCGCCGCCGCCTTTCGGCAGGCTGTCGAGGGTCGGGTATTTTTTGACGAATTCCACCGGACGGCTCCAGTCTACATAGACTTCCGTTTCCTCCCAGATACGCGTCATGGCGATCTGGAAGCTCCGGACGTCTGCCATCGGGTCGATGGTTTTCGTCTCGAAGTCGAGAAGCGTCATATTCGGAACGGCAATCTCATGCGTCGTTCCGAGATACGCCTCGGCTTTTTTCTTTCCCTCTTCGTCGGGCAGGGTGATGACCGCCTTGTGGGCGTCGCCGTCGTATTCGATGTATCCGAGCGTGTCCCCGTAGTGGATTGCTACGCTGAACTTGTTTTCCTGTTCCATGTTTGTCTCCTTTTCGCACTTTGAATATCTATATTATTATACCCGTTTCCGCGGTTTTTGTCTGCATTTTTTTCAAAGGCTGGAAAATAAAGGATTTTTTCAAAAAAATTTCTTATAAAAGCACTGATTTCGGGCTTGTCAAGTCTTGTGCGCGGGATTCCTTTGTGCTATGATGGGTTCATAAAGACGGAGCCGTCTGGGATGTGCGTAAGCAACTATAGGTGTCTAACCGACTTCATTACAAAAGGGAACCCGACTTGATCCTGCGGCTGTTGGGTCGTCTTGAACGAAGAACAAAAACAGGACTTAGGGTACCCACCTGCACATGCAGGTTTAGGCATATATTGTGTACGGCATTTTGGACTCCATCTTTGAAGGGGGATT
>CACZOL010000087.1 GCA_902782705.1 uncultured Selenomonadaceae bacterium | reverse complement strand
TTTACGGTCATGCGCGGCTCGCACAAAAAAAGACTCACAATATCGAAACGAAAAACGCCGACATCGCAAGGCCTCATTGCCTTCAAGGGCTTATTCTTTTTGCCAAGTCGCAGTATAACACTCCGCTATGTGGTTGTCTATGCGATAGGCTCATGTATATTTGTATACATTCGAAAAAGCACCGGACAGAATGAATATCCGTCCGGTGCTTTCATATTTTCTTTTATATTTCTTTATCCTGCAGCGCGTCGAAACCCTCTTCACCCGTGCGGATCTTGATAACGTTGTCCACGTTGGAAACGAAAATCTTTCCGTCGCCGTAGTGTCCGGTATAAAGAGCCCTTTTTGCCGCTTCGACGATTTCACGCGGCGGAATGGCCGATACAACAAGGTCCACCTTGATCTTCGGCAGGAGCCGCGAAGCGACGTGCGCGCCGCGATACATGGTATGACCTTTCTGCAGCCCGTAGCCGAGCACTTGCGTAACCGTCATGCCCGTAATTCCGAGTCTTTCGAGCTCGGCCTTCAAAGTCTCAAAACGTTCCCGCGAAGTGACGATGGAAACGCGGGTCAGCGCATGGCCGTCCGTGGAACGCATTGCGGCGACCTGCACCGGCGCGGCCTGTCCAATAGGCGCGGGCGCCGCAGTCGTCCCCGGCGTTTCCGGCGTCGGCATGAAGTCGGCGTATGCCGAAGCCAGCCCGTGCTCCTCGTAATCGAGACCGATGATTTCTTCCTTCGCCGTCACGCGAAGTCCCATTGTACTTTTCAGCACGGCGAAAACGATTGTGATCATGACGGCGACGAAAGCTGCGACGCTGACAACGCCGAGAACCTGGATGAAGAAGAAGTCTGTCTTGCCCGTGTAAAAGAGTCCGTCCTTGACCGCAAAAAGTCCCGTCAAGATCGTTCCCAACGCGCCGCATACGCCGTGTACCGCTGCCGCGCCCACAGGATCGTCGATCTTGAGTTTCTGGTCGATGAATTCTACCGCGTAAACTACCGTAACGCCGGCGATGACGCCAATGATGAACGAGCCGCCTATACTGACGAGGTCGCAGCCCGCCGTGATTGCCACAAGACCGGCCAGAGAACCGTTCAGCGTCATGGACACGTCCGGCTTGCCGTAGCGAATCCAGGTCAAGATCATGGCCGTCGTCGTCGCGGCCGCCGTCGCCATATTCGTCGTGACGAAAATCATGCTCGCCGTTTCCAGCGTCTCGTCCCCCGTCATCGAGACGGTGGAGCATCCGTTGAAACCGAACCATGCAAACCAGAGGATGAACACGCCAAGCGCCGCCAGCGTCAGGCTGTGGCCGGGAAGCGCGTTCACGGTGCCGTCTTCACCGTATTTCCCGATGCGCGCGCCAAGCATTTTCGCACCGATCAGCGCACAGACGCCGCCGACCATGTGCACCGCCGTCGAGCCGGCAAAATCATGGAATCCCATTTCCGAGAGCCAGCCGCCGCCCCAGATCCAGTGACCGGATACCGGGTAGATCAAGAGGCTGATGGCAAGACTGTAAACGCAGTAAGTCGAGAATTTCGTGCGCTCCGCCATCGCGCCCGATACGATCGTCGCGGACGTCGCGCAAAATACCGTCTGGAAAATAATAAATGCCGCTTTCGGATAGCCTGCGTCGCTGCCGACGTCCCATCCAGAAATGAAAAAGTCCGGAATCCCGATGAAGCCTCCCAAATCTGTGCCGAACATCAGCCCAAAGCCGATCACCCAAAAGGCCACCGTGCCGATGCAGAGGTCCATCACGTTCTTCATGACGATGTTGCCCGCATTCTTCGCGCGCGTCAGGCCCGTCTCCACCATCGCGAAGCCCGGCTGCATGAAAAATACCAGGGCCGCGCCTAAAAGCACCCAAATCGTATCCGCCGCCGCATACCGCGCAGGCGCGCTCTCCGCCGCCAGCGCAATTCCCGGAAGTCCCAAAAGCCAAGCGCCGATCGCCGACGCCGCAGCCGTACATCGTAAATTCCTTTTCATATGTCCTCACCTTTCTTCTCAGGCAAAAAAAGGCGCCCGATACGAATCTCTCGTATCAGACGCCTGTGTCTTCCTGCCCTATGTTATTTCCCGCCGTCCGGACAACGGAAAATCATGTGCCTAAGATAACGCTTTTCACTTCGCTTGTCAATACTTTCGGAATGTATACATAATGATCGCGCCGTTTTCTCCGCCACACAGCCAATTATGCGCCGAAGCAAAAGCCGCCCGTCGAGCAATCGCAGAGTTTTTTCGCGGACTCCGTGATTGCCAGTCCGCCTTTTCCGGTCTCCTTCAGCGACGCGGGCATTTCATTGCCGATACGCCGCATACTGTCGATGACGTCGTCGGGCGAGATCGCGCTTTTGACGCCCGCCAGCGCAAGCTGTGCAGACGCCACCGCGTTCACTGCCCCGTGAGAGTTTCGCTTCACGCAGGGCACTTCCACCAGTCCGCCGACAGGATCGCAGGCAAGCCCCAGCATATTTTTCAGAGCCAGCGCCGCCGCATCGGCAATCGCCATGTTGTCGCCTCCCTGCAAATACGCCAGCGCCCCCGCGGCCATCGCCGAAGCCGTCCCGATTTCCGCCTGGCAGCCGCCGGACGCGCCTGCAATGCTCGCGTTTTCCCCGATAACTTTTCCGAGGCCCGCCGCCACGTACAGCGCATTGATCAGTACCTCTTCCGGAACATTACTGTATTCTCCGTAGCTCAGAAGCACCGCCGGAATCACGCCGCAGGAGCCCGCCGTCGGCGCCGCCACGATCCGTTTCATACAGGCGTTGGACTCCCCCATCTTGACTGCCCGTTCCATGACTTTTCCCAGGAAATCACCGCACAGATTCTTTCCCGCACGGTTATATGCTTCCAGCAGCTTCCCATCGCCGCCGCAAAGGCCGCTGGCAGATTTCCTGTCGCCCTCGTACGAGCGGTCGGCGTCCCTCATCACGTCCAGCATCTGCTTCATCTTTTCCCTTGACGCCTCTCGGCTCACGCCGCGGCTCTCCATGTCTGCCTCCATGACGACTTCCCAAAATTCCTTTTTGCTCGTATCGGATTGCTCCAAGATATCGGCGATAGTACTGTACATAATCAAACCGCCCCCTCAAAATACGTCACCTTGATTACGCCCTCCACATGAGACAGCCAGTCGATTCCGTCCCGCGGGATTTCCTGATCGCACTCCACGACCATGACGGCCCTTCCTCCCCGGTGGGAGCGGTAAAGCTGCATGGACGCGATATTGACCGACTTGTGCGCCAGCATGGACGTCACTTCCGACACATGGCCCGGCTGGTCGAGGTTATGCACGATCAATGTCGGGCACTCGCCGGAAAAATTCGTGTCTATGCCGTCGATTTTTGCGATGTTGATTTTCCCGCCGCCTATGGACTCGCCCACGACGTCAAGGATGGCCCCGTTCTCTCCGGTCAATATCAATTCCGCCGTGTTGGGATGAGCCTCCGCCAGCTTCGCCTCCCCAAACTCGATACGGATATTTTCCTGCCGTGCGATTTCCAGACTGTCGGCAATCTTGTAATCGTCCGGCTTCATGCCGAGAAGGCCGGCGACCAGCGCCCTGTCCGTCCCGTGGCCTTTACCGGTGTCCAAGAACGAACCGTGTAAAAGAATCTTGGCTTCTGTCGGCTTTTCTCCCAAAAGGCGGCTCGCCACATATCCGATGCGAACCGCGCCCGCCGTGTGGGAACTGGACGGCCCGACCATGACGGGCCCAATGATG
>CACZOL010000086.1 GCA_902782705.1 uncultured Selenomonadaceae bacterium | reverse complement strand
TCTGTATTGAGTATCTGCAGCTGGAAATCATGTATGACGGGAGGAAGATTCTTCATGTAAGCCCAATTTGCGGTTATCTCTTTGACATGGGCAATCGCTTCGGCCTTCATGCCTAATCCTCCTCCCCTGGCGTTATTTTCCCGTACGTCCGCGCTTTGTCATGGGTACGCCGTCCTGGCAAAGCGGACACGATTTAGGCTCATAAGTCGTGACGTCAAGATGCAGCAAGGCATGATACGGGACGTCGCCGAAATCGACCTTGCCGCCGCTCCTGTCGACGAGCATTCCGACCGCGACAGGAACGCCGCCCGCCGCCCGGACGACTTCAATGACTTCCTTTACCGAGCCGCCGGTCGTTACAATATCCTCGACGATAAGCACACGCTCGCCTTTTTTCAAAGTAAAACCGCGCTTGAACGTCATATGCCCGTTTTCACGTTCGGTGAAGATTGCGCGCGTTCCCAATGCCTTTCCGGTTTCGTGCGCGAGCAAGATGCCGCCTGTCATCGGTCCGACTACCGTTTCAATATTTGCATTTTGAAATTGATCCGCCAATGCGCGGCAAAGTGCTTCTGTGCATTCAGGGTGCTGCAAAACGTTGAATTTCTCCACGTACATGGGACTGTGAAGTCCCGACGTCAGCAAAAAATGCCCCTCCATGATTGCGCCCGCGTCCACGAACATTTTTTTAACTTCTGCTTCTGTCATAAGTTTCACGCCCTTTCCATTTCATGCAAGATTGCCTCGGCAGCCGCTTTGGGATTGGCCGCTGCCCGTATGGGGCGACCGATCACGAGATGCGTAGCTCCGTTTTTTAAAGCGGCGGCAGGCGTTGCAATCCTGCTTTGATCGTCTATGTTTGCCCCTGCCGGTCGAATTCCCGGCGTCACAATCAGAAAATCCGATCCGCATTCCGCACGAATGATTGACGCTTCTTGCGGCGATGCAACGACGCCGTCCATGCCGGCTTTCTTGGCAAGCAGGGCAAGCCGCAAGACCTCGTCGGATATTTTCTGAGAAAATCCCATTTCTTGCCAAGTATCACTGCTGATGCTCGTCAGGATTGTTACCGCTATCAGTTTGGGGGCAGGAATGTTTGCCCGACCTGCATGCTCCCGCACTTTTTGTACGGCGGTTTTCATCATTTCATAGCCGCCGAGCGCATGGACGTTCATCATATCCGCATGGAGCGCCGCCAAAGAGCATAGACCTTCCGCTACCGTATTGGGAATATCATGGAGCTTCAAATCGAGAAATATGCGTTTGTTTTTTTCGTGAAGATAAGAAAGCGCATTTGCGCCTGCCCGGTAGAAAAGCTCCATTCCGACCTTATAGTAGGAAACGGAATTGCCCAATTGTTCTACGAGTGCCTGCATATCTTCCATAGAGTGGACGTCGAGTGCGACAATCAATCGATCATCGGCCATACGCTATCACTCCTTCCCTACGACCAGTTTTCCGACAATCTCACGGATATGTGAGATTTTTCGATGCTGTAAATAATCGTCAAGACCTTGCATGATATTACGCGTGGCTGCCGGGTCGCAAAAATTCGCCGTTCCGACTGCTACTGCGGACGCGCCTGCAAGGAAGAACTCGATCGCGTCCTCCGCCGTCATGATGCCTCCCATGCCAATCACCGGGATTTTCACAGCCTGCGCTACTTGCCAAACCATGCGCAGCGCAACAGGTTTCACGCAGGGACCGGAAAGACCGCCTGTGATATTTCCAAGCACGGGACGCCAAGTCTGGATATCGATAGCCATGCCTAGGAGCGTATTGATGAGTGACACTGCGTCTGCTCCGGCGTCTTCCACTGCTCTCGCCATTTGAACGATGTCCGTGACATTCGGCGAGAGCTTCAAGATTACAGGCTTATTTGTGTGTGTCTTTGCTTCTCGCACTACAGCGGCAGCAGCTTTTGGGTCGGTTCCGAAGATGATCCCGCCGTCTTTGACGTTCGGACACGATACGTTGAGCTCGATGGCCGATACGCCGGGAACATCGAGCCTTTTCGCCAATTCTCCGTATTCCTCCGCACTGCCGCCCGAAATATTCACAATCACGTTCATTTGATGCTTTGCAATGCGCGGCAGGATTGTCTGCAGGAAATAATCGACGCCGGGGTTTTCCAAGCCGATCGAGTTGAGCATCCCCCCCGCCGTTTCAGTCATGCGGACGCCGTCATTGCCGCGGCGCGGAGCAAGCGTCGTTCCTTTGACGACGACGGCCCCGAGTGCAGATAAATCCGTGAATTCCTCAAATTCTTCGCCAAAACCAAAGGTTCCGGAAGCGGTCATGACAGGCGTATGCATTTTCATGCCAAGGAAATCCATCTCAAGCCGTGAACTTCGCAGCATTTCCATCCTTCTTTCTGTTCGCTGCCCGTGTCAATCCGCAGCAAAAACTTCTTGCGCCCAAAAGACAGGACCGTCTTTGCAAATTTTTTTACGTTCCTTTTTTGTCGTGTCGCAAACGCAGGAAAGACAAGCGCCAAGACCGCATGCCATGCGTTTCTCAAGCGACGCCTGACATGGAATATCATGATCCGACGCTATTTTCGCAATGCCGCGCATCATGATTTCGGGGCCGCAGGTATAGATACAATCATAGGATTCCTGCGATAAGAGACGCGGCAAGAGATTCGTCACAAATCCCTTTTCCCCGCGGCTGCCGTCGTCAGAGGTGAGGAAGATATCACGCGCATACGGTCGGAACAGTCTTTCCCAGAAAAGTTCCGAAGCGTTGCGTCCCCCCATCAAAACGTCCGCTGCACCGTGTAATTGTTTTGCAAGATAAAGAAGCGGAGCCAGTCCCATACCGCCGCCGACAATCAGCGGCCGTTTTGCATGCAAAGAAAATCCTTGCCCCAAAGGGCCAAGGAAATTCAATGTCTCTCCACTTCGAAGCGAGGTCATGGCGGAAGTTCCCTTCCCCATCACACGGTAATAAATTGTCAGCGTGCCCTTGTCGTCCACATTGGCGACGCCAAAGGGCCTGCGAAGCAAAAGCATACCTGCGGGAATGCGCACATGGACGAATTGCCCCGGCATTGCCTGCCGAGCCAACGCTTCGCCGGTCACTTTCATCTCATATACGTTCGGACCGACCTCGGTATTGCTAAGGATTTCCGCCTTGATATCGAGCTTAGGCAAGTCCATCACCACCGCCCACATAATCCTGAAGCGCCAGCGCGTATACGAGTCTTCTTTCCCTCATGAAGGAAAGCACGCTCAAAACCTCCCATGCCGTGTCGAGCGAAGTCAGGCATGCGATGCCGTGTTCTACAGTCGCACGACGAATCCGGAATCCGTCCTTGGCCGAATGCTTTCCTTGTGTAAGGGTATTGATGACCATGTGGATTTGTCCTGTTTTGATGCGTTGAATGATGTCCGAACTCCGCTCGTGCACTTTGCCGACGACGTCCGCGTCGATACCGAGCGCATGGATGGCTTTCGCCGTTCCTTCTGTCGCGACAAGGTGGAAGCCCAGCTCGGAAAACGCTTTCGCAAGCTGTTTCATTTCTTCTTTGTCCTTGTCTGCGACCGTGAAGAGGATGCAGCCTTCCGTCGGAATGTTCATACCGGCGCCGACGATAGCTTTATAAAGTGCGCGCGCATAATGATAATCGATTCCCATGACCTCGCCCGTAGACTTCATTTCAGGGCCAAGGGAAATATCGACGTCCTGCATCTTCGCGAAAGAAAATACCGGTGCTTTGATTGCTACATAGGGACGCGGCGTCACGAGACCGGAGTTCAGGCCGAGTCCTGCCAGCGTCTCTCCCATCGCCACGCGCGTTGCAACGTTCACCATCTTCACATCGGTGATCTTGCTCAGGAACGGAACCGTGCGGCTTGAACGCGGATTGACCTCTATGACATATACTTCGCCGTCAACGACGACGTACTGAATGTTGAGAAGTCCTTTGACGTTCAGATTCAGCGCCAGACGTTTTGTATAGTCGATAATGGTATAGATGACTTTCGAGGAGAGCGTTCGCGGCGGATAAACGGCGATGCTGTCACCGGAGTGTACGCCCGCGCGCTCGATATGCTCCATAATGCCGGGAATTACAACGTCCGTTCCGTCGGCAATCGCGTCCACTTCGACTTCCGTGCCTTCCATGTAGCGATCCACGAGTACCGGATGATCCGGTGTGACCTTGACCGCGCGGCTCATGTAGTCGCGCAGTTCCTCTTCGTTGTATACGATCTCCATCGCCCGACCGCCGAGTACATACGACGGACGAACCATGACGGGATAGCCTATCTCCGCGGCGCCTTGGAACGCGGCCTCCACAGTCGTTACACTGGTTCCCTTCGGACGGGGAATCTGCGTCTGTGTCAGCACCTCGTCAAACCGTTCCCGATCTTCCGCGCGATCAATACCGTCGACAGAAGTACCGAAAATCTTGACGCCTGCCTTTTGAAGCGAAGCGGCAAGATTGATAGCGGTTTGACCGCCGAATTGAACGATGACGCCTTCCGGCTGCTCCATGTCGATAATATTAAGCACATCTTCCGGCGTCAGCGGTTCAAAATAGAGCCGGTCGGAGATGTCGAAGTCCGTGCTGACCGTTTCCGGATTGTTGTTGATGATGATGGCTTCGATGCCCATCTCGCGAAGCGCCCAGACGGAGTGAACGGAGCAATAGTCGAATTCTACGCCTTGTCCGATGCGAATCGGACCGGAGCCCAGCACGATGACTTTGCGTCGGTTGGAAGGCAGCGCTTCGTTTTCTTCCGCGTGGAACGTAGAGTAGTAATACGGCGTCGCCGCTTCAAATTCTGCTGCGCAGGTATCGACCATTTTGTAGCAAGGCAGGATATGCATCGATTTCCGCAATGTACGGATCTCGTCCATGGTCTTTCCGGCAAGCTCGGCAATCGATTGGTCGGCAAGGCCGACGTCCTTCGCCGCGCGCATCAGCGAAGGCGTTATCTCCTCCGTTGTGAGACGGTTTTCCGTGTCCGCGATGGCCTTGATTTTCCAAAGGAACCATTCGTCGATTTTCGTGATGTCATGTACTTCGTCCACGGTTGCAATGTCGCGGCGAAATGCCTCGGCGATTACAAACAACCGCTGATCGTTGATACGGGCGAGATTCTTCTTGACCCTTTCATCGTCCCATGCTGCGATACTGGGAAGATGCAGACGATGAACGCCGATTTCCAACGAACGGACCGCTTTTAAAAGCGCTGATTCGAAGTTCCTGTCGATGGACATGACCTCTCCGGTCGCCTTCAT
>CACZOL010000085.1 GCA_902782705.1 uncultured Selenomonadaceae bacterium | reverse complement strand
GCCGTCTGGAAGACCTCCAGCGGATCCTTGCCCGTCTTGGCGCGGATTGTCTCGAAAGCGTCATAAACGACGCGCTGCGCGACGCTCTTCTTACCGGAAAGCATCACTTTATTGATAAACTTTGTAACCGTTTTATCATGATACACGGGATCCGGCAGTACATCGCGCTTCGGTACTGAGCCTTTTCTTGGCATCAAAATCCCTCCTTATCCATCAATCTTCCTGCCATATTATTTCTTCTTGGCACGCTTCGCGCCGTATTTCGACCGCCCCTGATTGCGATCCTGAACGCCCGCCGTATCCAGCGAACCACGGATCACGTGATAACGGACGCCCGGAAGATCCTTTACGCGCCCGCCGCGAATCAAAACAACGCTATGCTCCTGAAGATTGTGGCCGATGCCGGGGATATAAGCGGTCACCTCGATGCTGTTCGTCAAACGAACACGAGCGACCTTTCTCAAAGCCGAGTTCGGCTTCTTCGGCGTCGTCGTATAAACACGCGTGCAAACCCCGCGCTTCTGCGGGCAATTCTTGAGTGCCGGTGCCGTGGATTTCTCCTGCATGCTCTGTCTGCTCTTGCGAACCAACTGGTTAATTGTAGGCATACATGCACCTCCTTCCTTCATATTGAAAATTTAATTTATCAAAATCCGATGCAAAGCGCCGGATTTTTAACTTTTTTCCGCCAAGGCCGCCGCCGCTGCCGATCCGACCTCGATGGAGCACGCTTTTCCAAGCTCCGCCATCGTCGCCGTTTCCACCAGCTCAACGCCCGCCTCGCCGCACAGATCTTTCAAAGGCCGCGTCACATAATCGTCCGCGTCGCAAGCGACGAAAACGCAAGTTGCCTTTCCTTTGCTCACAGCCTTTGTGACCTGCTTCACGCCTGTCACATGCGGCAGCGCTTTCAATATCTCCAGTGTCATTCGCGTCACTCCCGATAATATCTGCCCTGCCTGTAGTCAAGCAGTACATATATTATCATTCGGAAAAATAAATGTCAACCCTTATTTTTACTGGATTTATTATGCACACGCGTCCGTGTGTGTCATTTTTTTAAAAAGTCCTTGTTTCATAGACATTTTGGGAAAAATCTCCTCTAAAAAAATCATAAAAAAAATGCCGGCCTCGAAATAAAATTTCCGAGCACCGGCAAATTTTTTATTCTTCGCGCTCAACAAGCGCCCGCTTCTCCTCGTGCGTCAATTTTTTCAGCGCGCACTCGCGGCGAAGCGCTTCGTTTTTTTCGTCGAACGTCTCATAATAACGGAGACGCACCGGCCTTCGTGAGCGAGTGTATCTCGCGCCGCGCCCCGCATTATGCGAAGCGATACGTTTCTCCAGATTGTTCGTCCAGCCCGTATATAATGAGCCGTCCGCACATTCGACGATATAGACGTATGCGGTCACTTTTTCTCTTTCGCCTCATCCGACGCGATAATCGTAATCTTTTTGATCACGACGTCCTCATAAGGCCGATTGCGGAAAGGATCCGTCTCGACCTTTCCGATTTCCTTGACGACGCTCATTCCCTTGATCACTTTGCCAAAAACCGCATGATGGCCGTCCAGCCATTCTGTTTTCGCAAGCGTGATGAAGAACTGGGAACCTCCGGTATTCGGACCGGCATTTGCCATCGACAGGATGCCCTCGCCGCTGTGACGAAGATCGGGGTGGAACTCGTCGGGAATCGTGTAGCCGGGACCGCCGGTACCGTTGCCTTTCGGACAGCCGCCCTGGATCATGAAGCCGTCAATCACACGGTGAAAAATCAGGCCGTCATAAAAACCTTTTTCCACCAGTTTGATAAAGTTCTCTGTCGTCTTCGGCGCTTTATCCTCAAAAAGCTCGATGTCGAACGTCCCCTTGCTTGTCTCAAACCTTGCGATACGATTATCCATTTTCTTCTCTCCTCCGTTTATTCCTTGTCCGCCGCCTGCCGCGCACGCCGTGCTGAGCAACAGCAGCATCAACGACGCCGCGACGCAAAGTATTTTTTTCATCTTCATTCTGAAAAACCGCTTCCCTTCATATATATACATCGTTCTCCCGGCTCCGTGGGAGCCCAGACGGGAATTTCCCGACCCGGCGCAAAGAACTGCGCGTCCGGTGAAAACCGTGGGTATCCGACGCTGTGCATGGTAACGAGCGCCGACGTATCCGTACGGCGGCAAAACTCTTTCGCTCCCCAGTCGCGTGCGCCGGCCAACCGACCGTCCGCAGGAAAGAAAGCCAAGTCGAACGTTCGCCCGTCAAGCTTCTTCATCTGCTTCATGAAGCCGTTCCTCGCGAACCCGTTGCTCTCCGGCGAATCGTTTTCCCAATGCCACCAGTTGAAATCTCCCGCATGAAAAATCCGCCAGCCGTCTTTTTCAACGAGAAAAGACGTCCCCTCGTCCGTCGAGTCGAACGTCTCGACGCGGATATGCGCGTCTTCCCAGCCATCGTATTTCCCGAGCCACGTCGTTTGTTCCATGGGAAATCGTGCCGCTTCGGGCAAAGCACGAATATCGTCGCTCAGGAAAAATCTCGTTGCCCGTTCGTAACGTGCAATGGACGGACTGAAATGGTCGAAATGCGCATGAGATACAAAAAAATACACCTCCGCAGCCGACGCCAGCGCACGCTCGACGTCGCCGCGCACATCGCGGTACGCGTCGAAAATCATCGCCCAGCGATTCTCCCCATCCTCGACGACGAAACCGCTATTTACTAGGTAAGCAATGCGAACCGTTTCATTCGCCAATCTGCGTCCTCCTTTTATCGCGCTCGCGAAGCATTTTTTCCATCTTCACGCCGGGGATCGTAAAGCCTCGTCCCATCACCTCGTTGGCATCCATTACAATCATGAATGCCTGCGGATCATAATGATCGGCCACGCGTTTGACGCGCGCCACCTGCGTCAGCGTCACGACCACGAAAAGTACGCGTTTTTCCTGATGTGTAAACGCGCCCTCGCCGTCAAGGAACGTCACGCCGCGCCCAACGCCGCGAATGATTGCTTCGGCGATTTTTTCCGTCTGATCCGAAATCAAGATGACGACCTTTCGATGGTTGAAGCCCGCGATGACCTTGTCCGTCAATGTGGCGCTCATATACATGGAAACAAGCGTATACATAGCCGGCATCACGCCGAACATGAAAGCCGACGCCGCCATGATGATGCAGTTGATGCCGAAAATCACGCCGCCCATATTAAATGAATAATATTTCTTCACGATAGCCGCCACGATGTCGAGCCCGCCGGAGCTTCCGTCGTTTCGGAAAATGACGCCGTAGCCGATACCGTTGAACACGCCGCCGAAAACCGCCGCCAGCATCGGATCCGGAACCGGCGCGTACGCATTCAGGAAATGCGTGGCGTCAAGACAGACGGAAAACATCACGGTGCCGAACAGAACGCCGACAAAATACTTGCGTCCGAGAACTTTCAGCGCAGCAAGAAGAAGAGGCAAGTTATAGACGAGCACCTGCGCCCCCACGGGAAGACCGGTCATAAAATAGACGATCATTCCGATACCGGTCAACCCGCCGGAAAGCAAATGATTCGGCAGCAGGAAAAGATTGATGGAGCTGGAACTGATCAGGCAGCCCATCGTGATAGCCGCCGCTTCCATGATACGCTGAGACGTTTTTATTTTTTCCACGGCGGCTTCGGTCCCTTCTCGTCGCCATCGCGGCCCTCGATCGCGCTCATATCGATCTCCCGCGATCCGAGGATATACGCGTCAAAATTGGCGTTCTGCCAGTCCTCGTCTTCTTCTCCGATCCGTCGATCCGCTTCCTCTTCGGTCAGCGGCAGGCTCGTCAGCCGCCAGGAAACAAGCGACCATGTTCCCGGCTCCACTTCAAGCATCATCCTTTGCGTCGGATGCTCGGGATTCTCATAGATATGCCATGTCAGGCCGTTGAGCCGCACACGATCTTTTTTGCCGTATATAGCAGCAATCCGATGCGGCGTCGCGCCATATCGCACATCCGCCCGTGCGGCGTAATCTTTGTCCTCGATGACGATATCGACGACTTTTCCCGTACTGACGGAAACGCCCACGGAAAATTTCTTTTTGAATGTGTAATATTTGACGCGAATTCCAAACACGCTCTTCTCATTGTCGAAAAGCGGATTGCCGAACGCTTTCGAAATCTGTTCCAAGTCCTCCGGTTCGCCGAGCGCCACGCCGCGCACGACAAAGTCCTCCGGCAGCACGCGCCCTTCCGCGCCTGCCGCCAGCGGCAGGAAAAGACAAAAAAGAAACAGGAGCGCACTCAAAATCTTCCGCACGTTCTCACCTCCCGTGTCACGCACAGTATAGCACCCGCGTCCGAAAGCGTCAAAACGCAACGAAATTCCCATCCCGGAACACGGGAATCTCCCGGCCGTCTTTCGTCGTACCCGTAATCGCCAAGTCGCGCGATCCGACCATGAAGTCCTCATGCAGGAGCGAATCGTTGACGCCGCGCGAAAGGAGCGTAACCGAGTCCATATCCGCGCCGCCTTTGAGACAAGTCGGATAGGCTTTGCCCAGCGCCAAATGACAGGAAGCGTTTTCATCGAAAAGCGTGTTGTAAAACAGCACGCCGCTTTTCGAGATGGGCGAATCGTAAGGCACCAGCGCCACTTCTCCGAGGCGCGCGGCGCCTTCGTCCGTCTCCAAGAGCTTCTCAAGATGCGCGCGTCCTTTTTCCGCTTCAAACGAAATGACTTTTCCCGCCGCAAATTGAAACTTCATGCCCGTAATCAGATTGCCCTGGAAGACCAGCGGCTTCGTCGCGACCACCGTGCCGTCCACGCCGTCCCTCATGGGCAATGTATAGACTTCCTCCGTCGGCAGGTTTGCGACGAAAGCGCGCCCGTTTTGCGTTTCCTCTGCGCCGCCCGCCCAGATATGCCCTTCGGGCAGACGAACGGTAAGATCGGTTCCGAGACTATTCTTATAATGAAGGAAATCAAACGCCCAACCGTTCATGAACTCCGAAGCCCGGCGCAAAAAGTCCGTATGCTCTTTCCAACGAACTTCCGCGTCCCCGTCGCCTGCAACGCGTACAGCGGAAAGGATCGCTTCCCAAAGGGCCTCCGTCGCCTCCGCGCCTCCTTTATCGGGGTAAATTTTCCGCGCCCACGCTTCCGTCGGCACGGACACGACGCACCACGCATTTTTATTGCTCATGATACGCGCGCGATATTCGAGAAGCGCTTCGCCCGCCGCCTGCTGCGCCGTCGCAAGCCTGGCAGGCTCGACGCCGAGAAACGCTTCCGGATCTTCGGCGTGAATCGAAACGATTGCCGCGTCGTCCTCCGCATTGTCCATATAGAGGCGGCGGCGCCAATCGGGATAGCTGGCAAGCGCTTCCTCCGAAGCCATCTCGTAACGAATCCGTGAAAATCGTTCGTCGCCCCAGCAAATCGTCACGTCTTTTGCTCCGGCTGCATAAGCTTCCCTCGCCAAACGACGCGCAAAATCCGCGCACTCGATCGGCGCGTTGACGACAAGGGGCTGTCCATCCTTAAGATTCACGCCCGTCCGAATCGCAAGCCGTGCGTATTCGGAAAGACGCGCCTCCATGTTCCTCAGTTCCGTCATTTGATCTCGTTCAGACGTGCCGCCATCTCCGCAGCCGACGGATCGCCGGAGACCGCCTCCATGATCGGCTGATCGCCGAGCATCAAGATGTCGCCGTCCGCCCATGCTGCGCCCGCATTGTGGCCATTATGATAGGCAGTCGCTAAATTGCCCATCACGAAATACGCGCGTTCCTGGCTGCTCATATCGTCCGCCGGCGCCGGCGTCAAAAAATCTTTATCGTTGACCTTGACCAAAGCCTTGTCCGCGTCGATCTTCACCTTGCCGCCACTGTACTCAGTCAAAGACTTCGCGTAAGTGTCGCGGCGATCCTTATGATCGGGATGGTCGGAAAGGAAGCTGCCGCCGCTCGTAGACCGTTCCATCACGCGCTGCCAGATGGCCGCGCAAGCCCCGGGATTGTAATTGGAATGCGTGATGTATTGAAAGGCCAGCTTATCCGCCTCACGTTCCTTCGCCCTCGGCATGTGTATCTGCCCCGCATAGTTGGCAATCAACTGGCCCAGCGCCGACCCGTTTGTCAGTACCGCCAGACCGACCTGCGCAATCAGTGCGTCCTTCATTCCGTTCTGCACATGTTTTTTCTGTCCGTGCCCCATCTCATGGCCGAGCACCACCGCAATCTCGTCGTCGTTGGACACCATGTCGAACATGCCCGTGTTCACGCTGATGTTGTGACCGAGCGTGCAAAAGGCGTTGAACGACTTATCCTGATTGATGAAATATTGATACGGCTTCTGCTCGATCGTCGGATCGACTTGCGCGATTGCTCCGCTGAGACTTTCCATGATGCCGTCCAGCCGCGCGTTCAGGTACGGATCGTCGTTGACGCCATACTCCTGCTGCATCTGCTGGAACAACTCATCACGGCCTTCATTATCATAATAGGAGAGCTGCTGGTTCAACGCCGCATATTGAATCCCGGCGCCGATAACGGTCCCGAGAATATCCGCGTTCGCCGTCGGCACAGGGACAGCCGAAAAAACGACGACGCCCGCCAGCGAAGCGGCCGCCAATTTTCTCCGTAAACTCTTCAACGTCATAAAAAACACCTCTCTAAAAAATAATTAATTTAAAAGCGCAGCGCGCCAAAAATTCTATATGACAATATTCGCCGTCCGATGCAAAAATCCTGCCTGCTATGGACAAATCACAAATCGCGCGTCTATAATAAGATACGGATATATACTTGATCACGAACATAAAAGAGGTGTTGATCCGATATGTGGGCCACCCACAAAACTTCTATACTGCTTGGCGTGAGCTTTATCATATTGCTCGGCTCGTTCTGGCTTTTGCCACAGCTCGCGTTCGTCGTATTCATCGCGCTGCTGCTCCACCTGTTGCTCTGCCCGATGGTGGACTATCTGCACCGTCTGCGCATGATTCCGCGCGGCATCGCCGCCGCGCTTACGCTGATCCTTTTTCTCGTCGCCGTCACGGTCCTTTTCGCCGTGCTCTCGACACCGCTTGCGCGCTCCGCCCAGAGTTTTTCGCGCGATCTTCCGGCGCTGACAGAAAGCATGCGCCACCTGTTCGCCTCCTATCCGGTGATTGCGCAAGAAATCGACAGACTCTGGAGCAGTATTGCCTCATTCGGCATCGACGCGCTTCGTTCTTCGGTGGAAGTGATCTTCGACTTCTTCACAAAGATATTCGATCTCGTCATTATCTTGTTTTCCGCATTCTATCTGTTGAAAGACGGCCGCTCCATCGAGGAATGGATTACGCGCCTCTTTCCGCAGAAAGATCACATGCGTGTCTTTCGACTCTTTGACCGCATTCTCCTGGCCCTACACAAATACATTTGCGGCCAGCTCGCAATCTGCCTCTTGATGGGCGCCATCGTCTTCCTCTATTTTACGGCGCGCGACATTCCGTACGCGGTGGTTTTCGCCGTGCTTTCCGGCGTCAGCGAATTCATTCCGGTCATCGGTCCGACCATCGCGGCGCTTTTCGGCGTTTCCGTCGCCGCGACCATATCGCCGTGGATAGCGGTACAGACGCTTTTGTTCTATCTGCTGATCACGCAAATCAATCACAATGTCATTTATCCCGTTCTGATCGGAAAATCCCTGCACCTTCATCCTATCGCCATCCTGCTCGGCCTGGTGCTCGGGGGCTGTCTCCTGAACGCGCCCGGCATGTTCCTCGCCGTGCCGCTCATGGTCATCATCCGCCTCGTCGTCGAAGATATATACGCCGACGTCAACGCGGAAGACGCCGCTGCTCCTGAAGACAAAGAATAAGTAAGACGTTCTCAACGCCTTCCCTTTTCGGGAAGGCGTTTTCCTATATAAAAATATCGCCCAACAGTACGTTGGGCGATGATAAGGGCTCTTAGCGAAAATCTTATTTCTTTTTCTTGGCGGCAGCCTTCTTCGCAGCCACGGCCTTCTTGATGTTGTTGATGAACTCCTTGAACGCCGGGCTGGCCTTGAAGGTCGGCAACTTCGCCGCAGCGATCTTGATCGCCTCGCCGGTCTGGGGGTTGCGGCCCGTGCGCGCTGCACGATTGGAAACCTTGAACGTGCCGAAGCCGAGGAACGGAACCGTGTCGCCCTTCTTCAGCGCCGCCTTGATAACCTCATGGGCAGCCGCGACTACGGCCTGCGCCTCCTTCTGAGTAACCCCAGCCTTTGCAGCGGTTGCTTTGATAAAATCTGCCTTCTTCAAGAAAATACCCTCTTTCTTTTTAATATACGGCATAGATTGCCTTGCTGCGTGCATTATAACACACAGATTCAGCTTTGCATATAGGTTTTTCCAAAAATTTTTAACTTTTTTCCCGAAAATACGGGTTTTTTTGATAAAAAATTGCATTTTCTCCTGATACGTTGCCGATTTTTTATCTTTTTTCTTCCGATTCGTTGACACGCGCAGACGTTTATACTAATATAGTGGAGCTGAATTTTATTCGATATTTATATATGTACAGAAACACGGGAGGATTCAAAGCAGAATGAGCACGAATGAAAAACTGAGGAACGTTGCGATTATCGCGCACGTAGATCACGGCAAGACGACGTTGGTAGACGCGATGCTGAAACAAAGCCATGTGTTCCGCGCGAACGAGCAGGTCGCTGAACGCGTGATGGATTCCGGGGATATTGAGCGCGAACGCGGCATCACGATCCTCTCGAAACATACGGCGATCATGTATCAGGACGTCAAGATCAACATCGTCGATACGCCGGGCCACGCGGATTTCGGCGGCGAGGTAGAACGCGTGCTGAACCTCGTTGACGGCGTGCTTCTTTTAGTAGACGCTTTCGAAGGACCGATGCCGCAGACAAAATATGTGCTTCGCAAAGCGCTGGAACAGAAACTGAAGCCTATCGTCGTCATCAACAAGATCGATCGCCCCGACCAGCGCGTGGACGATGTGTATGACGAAGTGTTGGAGCTTTTCATGGAGCTGGGCGCAGACGACGACCAGCTGGATTTCCCCGTCGTATACTGCGCGGCGCGCGACGGCATCGCAAAACTTGACATGGCGGACAACAACGACAATCTCGTACCGCTGATGGATACGATCATCAAGGAGATTCCCGCGCCGAAAGGGGACGAAAACGGCCCCCTGCAGCTCATGGTGACGACGCTGGACGCCGACGAGTACGTAGGAAAAGTCGCTATCGGCCGCGTAATGCGCGGATCGGCAAAGCCGAACCAGAACGTAGTACTGCTCGGCGGCGACGGAGAGACGAAAGCGAAAATCGCGAAAGTATTCGTTTATCAAGGATTGAAGCGCGTCGAGACGGAAAACGCCGGCATCGGCGAAATCGTCGCGCTGACCGGTCTCGGCGACGTGCGCATCGGGCAGACGGTTGCCGACGCAGAAAATCCAGAGGCGTTGCCGACCATCAATATCGACGAGCCGACGCTTTCGATGACTTTCGGCGTCAACACGAGCCCGTTCGCCGGCCGCGAAGGCCAGTTCGTCACCTCGCGCCATATCCGCGACCGTCTGTTCAAGGAAGTCGAGACGAACGTAGCTCTCCGCGTCGAGGAAACGGATTCCGCGGATACGTTCAAAGTATCGGGACGCGGCGAACTGCACCTTTCCATCCTGATCGAGACGATGCGCCGCGAAGGGTACGAGCTGCAGGTCGGCAAACCGGAAGTTATCTATAAGACGATCAACGGACAGAAATGCGAGCCAATGGAAAACCTGACGGTAGAAGTGCCGCAGGAATACATGGGTACGGTCATGGAGCTTCTCGGCAAACGCAAAGCGGATCTTTCCAACATGACCGAAGGCAACGGCTATATGCGCCTCGAATTCATCATTCCGGCGCGCGGCCTTATCGGCTTCCGGTCGGAGCTTTTGACGAGCACGAAGGGCAACGGCATCATGAGCCATATCTTCCACGGATACGCGCCGTACAAGGGCGATATGGAAAGCCGCGAGCACGGCTCCCTCGTCGCCTTCGAGCAGGGAGAGACGACGGGCTACGGCATTTATACGCTGCAGGATCGCGGCACGATGTTCATCTCTCCGGGCCAGATGGTCTACGAGGGCATGATCGTCGGCGAGAACTCCCGCGAGCTTGATATCGACATCAATCCCTGCAAGCAGAAACACGTGTCGAATATGCGGACCTCCTCCTCCGATGAGGCAATCCGCCTGACGCCGCCGCGCATCCTTAGCCTCGAGCAAGCACTGGAGTACATCAAAGACGACGAACTTGTCGAAGTCACCCCGCAAAACGTGCGTCTCCGCAAAGCCGTCCTCGATCACACCACGCGCGGACGGACACGAAAGAATGCGGTAAAAGCAGCGCGTGCGTAAATTCTGAGATAGATGAGTTTGTGAAATTTCCATGAAAAAATTCCCTAAACGGGAATTTTTTCTTGCATATCTAACAAAAATGCGGTATAGTGTAAATTACCATCAATAGCTATAACGTATTTATCGCATTCGGATGGGGATTCGAATGCACGCCTCGCGAAAGCAGCGAGCAAATTCGCGCTTTCTAGGATTGGGGAGTCCGATGAGGCAAATGCCGTAGGGGAAGAACGTTAGGGGCAATCAGGCAGTGGAGGAATTATTATGGGACTGGTGGACAAATTCAAAGCATTGATTGATCTTGGGGAAGAAGACGACTTCGAAGAAGACGAGTTTGACGAAGAAGAACTCGAAGAAGAAGAGGAAGGACTGACCGAGACGCATAAAGCGGCCGTCGGCTCTGTCCCGTTTGCGGCGTCTGCGGCGACTGCAAAAACTTCACCGACCAAATCTTCCGTCGTATCGTCGCTTGACAAGACGGCCTCGTCGCAGCGCCCGAAACTTACGGTGCACACGACGAAAGTGCCGGAGTTGGCTATGGAAATCCATGTGCCGTCAAACTTCGATCAGGTCGCGCGCATCGCGGACGATTTGCTGATGAGCCGCGCAGCCATTGTGAATTTTGAGCGCGTGGACGGTCCGGAGCAGCGCAGGATCTGCGACTTCATCAACGGCGTTTCGTACATTCTCGACTGCGAAGCGCGCCGCATCACGGACGCAATGATTCTCTACGTGCCCAGTGAAGTCGACGTCTCGACGGCAAGACCGGCATTGGCAAAACGGTAACAACAGACGCAAAGGCCCCGCCCGATCTCGGGCGGGGCCTTTTATTTCGCTGTCCTCAGCGATTCCTTCATGCATCGATCGCCGCTTTCAGCGACTCGGTAAACGGGGCGCGCAAAACGCCCTTTTCGGTGATGATCGCGGTAATCAGGTCGGCGTCCGTCACGTCGAACGCAGGATTGAACACCTTGACGTTCTCGGGCGCCATGCGGTCCTTGTACCACATGGTCGTAACCTCTTCCGCCGGACGCTGTTCGATCTTGATGTCCTTCCCCGTCGGTGTCTTCATGTCGATAGTCGAAGACGGCGCACAGATGTAAAACGGCACGCCGAAACGCTTTGCGGCAATCGCCAGCGGAAACGTACCAATCTTATTCGCCGCGTCGCCGTTTGCCGCGACGCGGTCAGCTCCGGTGAAAACGGCGTCCACCCATCCGTTTCTCATCGCCGAGGCCGCCATGCCGTCGCACAGCAACGTCACGTCCATGCCGGCCGCAGAAAGCTCGTAAGCGGTCAATCGCGCGCCCTGCAAAAGCGGCCGCGTCTCGTCGCAGAAAATACGGAAGCCGTAGCCGCGTTCATGACCAAGATACATCGGCGCCGTGGCCGTGCCATAGCGGCTCGTTGCAAGCTGTCCCGCATTGCAATGCGTGAGCAGCCCCATACCGGGCGACAAGAGCGAAAGGCCGTGCTCGCCGATCTTCCGGCACATCTCGATATCTTCCGTCTGTATGGCGCGCGATTCCGCCAGCAGGCGTTTTTTTATTGCCGAAACGCCGTCTCCGCGTCCCGCCTCGACAATCTTCCCCATGCGTGAAAGCGCCCAGGAAAGATTGACCGCCGTAGGCCGCGCGGAATTCAGATACTCTCTCGCCTCGGCGAATTTTTTCGCAAACATGTCATAATCCGTCTCGTCGATCGCCTTCGCCGCGAGATAAATCCCGTACGCCGCCGCCACGCCGATCGCGGGCGCGCCGCGCACCTGCAAAAGATAGATCGCGTCCCAGATCTCTTTTTGCGTCGTCAGCCGCAGAATCTTCCGCTCGTTCGGCAGGCGCGTTTGGTCAACGATGACGAGCGCCGAGGCTTCGTCGTCCAGTGCGACCGTCTCAAAACCGAGCTTATTCGTGTCCGTCATTCGCCCTTCGCCTCCAAGACCGCGTCTTTCCCCTGCTCTGCCATTGTATAGATGCGAATCGCCCGCCGGATCGTCTCAACCCGAAGCGGAAGCGCAGGGCCGCGTTCGCCGTCGAGGTCGCTCTCCGTCGGCTCGTCCGCTTCCACGAGAAAAGATTTTGCCTGGATGTGCAGGAGATTCTTCTCATCCGGCTTGATCGTTCCCGAAACCACGTCCTTTGCCAACGCCATGAACTCAGTGATTCCGGAATCCTTCGCCACCAAAAGATCGAGCTTGCCGTCGTCGATCTTCGCGTCGACGGCCACGTTTTGCATGCTGCCGGCAACGGAGCTGTTGACAATGACAAAAAGATACGCGCCCGTTTCAATCTCCGTATCGTCCGCCTTGATATGCAAATGAAGCGTGTGCAGCTTTGGAATCTCGCCGATGCCGCGCAGATAATACGCCATCTTCCCCATCGCATGCTTGAGGCGCACATTGACCTCATGAGCGACGGAAGTCAACGCACCGGCACTGGCCACATTGATGAAATATTCCCCGTTCGCGCAGCCCACATCCACCGCACGGGAAACGTCGTCGACAATACAATCGAAATACGCCTCGAGATCGTTGTTGACGCCGAGATAGGTAGCAAAATCATTCGACGTGCCGCTGCCGATAATACCGATGGGCAGAGAAAGCTCACTGCGCATCAGGACGTTGACCACTTCATGCAGCGTCCCGTCGCCGCCCGCCGCCAGCACCCCTTCCGGCTGTACCTCGCGAAGGAATTCCGCCATCTGCTCTTCATCACCCGGGCTCGTACGATACGGAACCAGGATCGTACGCCGCCGCTGAAACGCCTCGATGATCGTATCGAGACTGTGACGAAACGTCGCATGTCCCGACACGGGATTGTAGACAAGTACATATCGTTTCATCATGATTCATTCTCCGCAGGCGTCTTGAAAACGCCAATGCGACGCAGAACGCGGATAAAGGTATGACCGACCATCGGTACGCGCTCCATGTCCTCTTCGCCGATACCGCCAATCACGAGCATTGCCGCGATATAGACCGCGCAGCCGACGAACGTCGCGCCGAACGTCGAAACCGCGTTTATGCCCCACGACGCGAACGTCGTATCATAGAACAGCTTCACGGCAATCGCCATGACGACGGACGCGCAGCACGCCTTGAAAAGATGCTTCCACTCCATCGAGCAGCCGACATATTTATAGATAAAGAACATATTGATGAACGCGGCGACGCCCATATCCGCCGCCGTCGCGAACGCCGCGCCGAGAATGCCCAGCGTCGGTATCGCCGTCAGCGTCCAATTCAGGATCACTTTCGCGACCGCCGCCAAGATCATATTGACCATCGGGATCGTCGGATGACCGAGCCCCTGCAGGATGCCGGTCGAGACCTGATGCAGCCCCAAAAGCACGATACTGAACGAGCAGGCCCAGACTGCGGGGCCCGCGCCGGGCGCGCTGTAAATCAGCGTCGAGATCGGCGTTGCAAGCATCAGGACAATGATGAACGCCGGAAAACATACAAAATGAGAAATGCGAATACCCGCGGCGGACTGCTCGTAAATGCGCGCCTTATCCCCCACCGCCCGCGCCTCGGACAGCGCGGGAATGATACTGACCGCCAGAGACGCCGTAATGATTGTTGAAAGATTGATGAGCGGCACCGCCATACCCGTCAAATAACCGAAAAGCTCCGTCGCCTGATTGACCGTATAGCCTGCGACTTCAAGACGCTGCGGCACGATGGCGAGATCGAGATTCGACACGACGGGAAGCATGATGCTCGCCGCCGAAACAGGAAGCGCCAGCTTGAACAAACGATGCAGGATCTTCCAGCAGGATTCCTGCTCCATGTCCTGCTTCGGCAACAGTTCCTCCGGCGTGTAGTCGCGCCGGATATCGCGGTCGAGCTGCCAATGGTACCAGACGAGTACGATAAGCCCCGTTACCGCGCCCGCGCACGCGCCAAAGCTCGCGCCAGCCGCCGCGTACTCAAGCCCCATAGGCAAGAACAGCCTTGCCAAGAGCACCATCGTGATCACGCGGAAGATCTGCTCGACAATCTGCGAGACCGCCGTCGGCGTCATGCGCTGCCAGCCCTGCAAATACCCTCGCGAACTCGCGAGGAGCGTGACGAAGAAAATCGCCGGCGCCAGCACGACCACGGAATAATACGCGCGCGGATCGCGAATGAATTGATACTCGATCAGCCAACCCGCACCGAAATACGTCAACAATGAGAACAAGACACCTGTGACCAGCATCAGCATCATCGAGATGCGGAACACCCGCCGCGCGCCCCAGATATCTTTGACCGCCACGCGCTCTGCCGTAATGATCGAAATTGCCACCGGCACGCCCGCCGTAGAGACGGAAAGGGCGAAAAAGTAAATCGGGAACGCCATCTGATACAAGCCGATTCCCTCGCCGCCCAAAACGCGGGACACGAAAATCCAATTCAGCGAGCCGATGATCTTGACGACGATGCCGGCAATCGTCAGGATAAACGTGCCCTTCATCAGGGACTCGCCCTTCGTGGACTTATTTTCTTCCTCCATTGCCGTCACCTCTCTTTGCAAAAAATATCGTTTCTCTATATAATGAACATGACAGCAAACATTCAGCTCTATTTTGCTTCATACACTCCATACATAAAAGAAATTATACCATTTATCCGTCGCCGTTTCCAGTAAAATCAACAAAAAACGAGGTAACCTTATGAAAAACAATCTGATTCGCTTTGACATGGCCGTCGGACGCCAGAAGCCGGAAAACATCATTCACAAGGAAAACGACTGCCCGTTTTGCCATCCCGAAGGATTGACGGATATCTACGCGACGGACGAAGGCGGTATCATCCTGCTGAAAAACAAATTCGACGTGCTCGCGAATGCCGACCAGCTCGTACTCGTCGAGACCGACCGCTGCGGCGTCGATATGCCCGACTACCCGCCCGAGCACATGCGCCGGATTGTCCGCTTCGGCGTCGCAAAATGGCGGGAAATGGAATCGAGCGGAAAATACAGCGCCGTCATCTTTTTCAAGAATCACGGCCATCTCTCCGGCGGCACCATGCGCCACGCGCACATGCAGCTTGTCGGCTTTCGGGACGCCGACCCGTCGCTTTTTGCGGACGCGGAAGATTTTGAAGGACTGACGATCATCGAAAAAGACGGCGTACTGCTGAACGCCGCCACCCACCCCCGCCTCGGATTCGGCGAATTCAATCTCATCGCCGCGCAGGGCAGCCTCAACACACTCGCAGATCTGCTGCAAAAAACGGTCGCCTACGTCTGCGCCCATTTCAAGAAAAGCGAGGACAGCTACAACATCTTCTTCTATCGCCTCGGCGAAAAAATCGGCGTCAAAGTCATGCCGCGCTTCCCGACTTCCCCGCTCATGATCGGCTACGACATCAGGATCCTGCCGAGCAATCTCGCGGAAATCGTCGAAAGTTTCCAGCGGGACTGGTTATAGATCTTGCCTCCCGCGCCGTCTTGACATTTGCGGCGAATCGCTTACAATAAGGACACGCGGCAACGCGTTCCCAATACACAACGGAAAGGAAGATACGATTCCATGAAAAAAGCGCTCGTTGTCATCGACATGCAAAACGACTTCATCGACGGCTCCCTCGGCACGCCCGAGGCGCAGGCCATCGTCCTCGCCGTCACCGAGAAGGTAAAAGCCGCTCTGAAAAACGGCGAAAAACTGATTTTCACACAAGACACGCACCACAAGGATTATCTTGCATCCGCCGAAGGAAAGAAACTTCCCGTCGAGCACTGCATCAAGCCGACCCACGGCTGGGGGCTGGCCTCCGCGCTCATTCCCTTTGCGAAAGACGCCGTCGTACTCGAAAAGCCAACGTTCGGCGCGACGGGCCTGCCGCAGCTCGTAGCGGACTGCGATGAGATCACCGTCGTCGGCCTTTGCACCGATATTTGCGTCATCTCGAACGCCATGCTGCTGAAATCATTCCTGCCCGAAGCGAGAATCTGCGTGGACAGCGAATGCTGCGCCGGCGTCACCCCCGAAAGCCATACCCGCGCGCTGGAAGCGATGAAAATGTGCCATATCGAAGTGCTGTAACAGCAAACGAAAGCCCGCAAGGATCGAATCCTTGCGGGCTTGTTATTTTCTATACTTCCATGATGATCGGAAGGATCATCGGACGACGGCGTGTCTTGTCGAACAGATAACGCCCGAGAGCGTCGCGGATATTCGACTTGATTGCGCCCCATTCGACGACGCGTTCCTCCTGGCAGCGGTCGAGCGCCTGCTCGACGCGCGTCCGCGCCTCTTCCATCAGTTCCTCGGACTCACGTACATAAACGAACCCTCTCGACACGATATCCGGTCCCGAGACGACCTCGCCGGTCTCGCGGTTCATCGTCAGCACGATGATCAGGATGCCGTCCTGCGAAAGCTGGCGGCGGTCGCGAAGCACGATGTTGCCGACGTCGCCGACGCCAAGGCCGTCCACGAGTATGCGGCCTGCCGTGACCTTTCCGGCCACCGCGCCCGAATCGCGGGTAAATTCAAGCACCTGTCCGTTTTCGCTGATGAAGATATTTTCCTTCGGCATCCCGAGTTCCTGCGCCAGCTTCGCGTGCTTGATCAAGTGGCGATACTCTCCGTGTACCGGAATAAAGAACTTCGGACGCACGAGATTGTGCATCAGCTTGAT
>CACZOL010000084.1 GCA_902782705.1 uncultured Selenomonadaceae bacterium | reverse complement strand
CTCTGCCTTTGCATATTTCAGCAAGATAAAATTCGTATAGGATGGATAAACCGTCAATCCCGGCATATCTCCCAACGCGTCGCCGACGCGCCTGCATTCATCGCGCAGCATGTAAATCCGCGGCAGGAACTCATCCCGCATCTGATAGACGATGTCCGCCGTGACGAGGGAAAGCACGTTCAAATGGTACGGCATGAACGCTTTTTCCGTCATCTCTACAATAGCCGCGTCCGCCATCATATAGCCGACGCGCGCAGCCGCAAGCCCGTACGCTTTGGAAAATGTGCGTGCGACAATCAAATGCGGATATTTTTCAAGCAGCGAAACAGCCGATTCCTTTTCGCCGGCGAATTCCAGATACGCCTCGTCAACGAGAAACGCGCAATCGATATTTTGCGCGATATATTCGATATCTTTCAAAGGAATCAGATTTCCCGTCGGATTGTTCGGCGTGCAGATCACCGCCAGCGACGCCTTGCTTTCCTTGACGGCACGAACATATTTTTCCCGATCAAGGCTATAGTCTTCTTCCAAGCCGACGGGAACGCCCTTTGCGTCCGCTGCTTTTACATAAATCCTGTACATGGAAAACGACGGCTCGGGGTAGACGATGGAATGTCCGCTGCCGCCGAACGCGAAAAACAGCTTCTCTATGATCTCACTGGAACCGTTGCCGAAAAAAATCTGCTCCGGCCGCAATTTGTACTGGTCCGCAATTTGCTCGCCCAAGTCCTGAAGTTCATGGTTCGGATAGCGGTTAAAGGAAACTCGGGAGAGCCTTGTCAGCACCCTCTCCTCCACCAACGGCGGAAGACTCATCGGAGCCTCATTCGCGTTGAGTTTGAGTTTCCAATCCCGCTCCGCCACATCATAAGCGGGCATATCTGCAAGCCCCTTGCGATATTTCAACATTTATTTCTCACCTCGCAGCCGAATCGCATTCGCGTGCGCCTGAAGTCCCTCAGCCTCGGCAAGCCTCACAATATCGTCGGAAACACGTTGCAATGCAGGCTGCGTATAGGAAATGAAGCTCGTTCGCTTCATGAACGTCTCAACATTCAGCACAGAATAAAATCTTGCCGTCCCGCCCGTCGGCAGGATATGATCCGGTCCCGCGAAATAATCGCCGAGCGGCTCCGGTGAATACGCGCCAAGGAACACCGCGCCTGCATGCCGGATATAGGGCAAAAGCTGGAACGGCTGCCTCGTCAAAAGTTCCAAATGCTCCGGCGCCGAAAGATTTGCAAAACGAATCGCCTGCATCATATCCTCGGCGACGACAATCAAGCCGTTTCTCTCAATAGACGCGCCCGCGATTGCCTTGCGCGGCAAATCCGCAAGCTGTTTTTCCACCTCTGCCGCCGTCTTTTCCGCCAGATCTGCACTGGTCGTGATTACGATGCTCGACGCCAACGGGTCGTGCTCGGCCTGGCTCAACATATCCGCCGCCGTATAAACGGGATCGGCGCTTTCGTCCGCGAGAATCAAAATCTCACTCGGTCCCGCCAACATGTCGATGTCGCAATGTCCGTATACGGCCTTTTTCGCCAACGTGACGAAAATATTGCCCGGTCCTGTGATCTTATCCACGCGCGGAATCGTCTCCGTTCCGAACGCCATCGCCGCGACGGCCTGCGCGCCGCCGATCTTGAAAATCTTGGAAACGCCGATTTCTTTCGCCGCAAGCAAAACATAGGGATTGATTTTCCCTTCACGCGGCGGACACATCATGACGATTTCCCGCACGCCGGCTACCGTAGCCGGCACCGCGTTCATCACGACGGAGGACGGATAAGCGGCCGTACCGCCCGGAACATAAAGTCCGACACGATCGAGCGGCAGTACCGACTGTCCGAGAAGCGAACCTTCCTCACGATACGTCAGCCAAGATTTTGGTTTCTGTTCCTCATGGTAGCGGCGTACATTTGCGATAGACCGACGCAGGGACGCCATGACCTTTTCATCGACCAATGCTTCTGCTTCCTTGAATTCCGCCTCGCTGACGAGGAAATTATCCGGCGTAAGCTCCGTGCGGTCAATGAGCTTCGTATATCGCATGACGGCCGCGTCGCCTTCGCGCCGTACGTCTCCGACAATCTTTGCCACAACTTCCGCCGCCGTCAAATCCGCGCCGAAAAGCTTTTTATTTCCCTCTCGGATTGCCGGACTCAGTTCCACCTCGTCAAACGCTGCTTTCCGCAAAAGCCGCTCGATTTCCTGTTCTCCGCAATCCTTCACATTGACAATTCGCATTATTTGTTTTCCTCCCGCAATATTTCCTGCAAATCCTCGACCAAACGATGAATTCGCTCAAACTTCAACCGATAGCTTACGCGGTTCGATATGAGCCGTGCCGTCGCATCCATGATGCTCACTATCTCCACCAAATGATTTTCCCGAAGCGTCGTGCCTGTCTCCACAATATCGACGATACTCTCCGAGAGCCCGACGATCGGTCCCAGTTCAATGGATCCATTCAGCTTGATGTATTCCATCTGCATTCCGTGCTCGCCGAAAAAACGCTCCGCGATATGCGGAAATTTAGTCGCGACACGGGTATGTGCGTAGTCCTCGAGATGCGGGCGACGCTCCTCTTCCGGCACAGCCATCATCAGGTGACAGCGCCCGAACCCCAAGTCCAAAAGCTCATAAACCTCCTGCCCCGACTCCATCAGTACATCTTTGCCGATTACGCCGATGTCCGCAGCGCCATATTCCACATACGTCGGAACGTCCGCAGTTTTCGATATGATAAATTTCACCTTTGCACGATCATTAACGATGACGAGCTTTCTTGAAGATTCTTCCAGCCCTTCCGCAGAAAGCCCTGCTTTTGCCAGAAGCGCGGCCGACGGCGAAAAAAGCTTGCCCTTGGGCAACGCCACCGTTAAATAATCCAATTCACCGATTCCCATAAATCCTCCCGACTCTCTTTTAAAATTAGGTATATCATATAAACCTGAAAAGGGATTATCCTAACCTTGTCGAATAATATAAATCAAGTGCAAATTCGGCATCGAAAGGAGCATTGCCATGAACAAGCAGATTTTATCCCTTCACCCGCTGCGAGACGCGCAAATCGAAACGATCAAAACCGCCGTTCCCGACGTCCTGCTGCATATAGCAAAACCGGAGGACGCCGCGCCTTATTTCGCTGACGCAGAAATCCTGCTTGCGTTCGGTCAGACCAATCTTGCCCCCATATTGCCACAAGCGCCGAAACTCCGCTGGGTTCAAGCGTTGACCGCAGGCGTCGACGAATTTCTCGCACTCGACGCGTTCCGCGAATCGGAAATCCTTCTTACGAACGTTCGCGGCATTCACGGAATCCCGATTGCCGAACATGTTCTCGGTATGATCCTGGCCAAGACGCGCGGATTGCTGACCGCGCACGATAATCAAAGAAGCAAGCGCTGGAAGGGACTTCGCGGCGTCGACGAAGTTTACGGAAAAACCGCTGCAATCGTAGGACTGGGCAGCGTCGGAAGCGTCATCGCAAATCGCCTGAAAGCGATGGGTATGACCGTTCTCGGCGTCAAACAGTCCATGACGGAAGAACCAGACGTAGATAAACTGTATCAACACTCCGCGCTTTTCGAAGTCTTGCCGCAGGCGGATTTTGTAATCGTAACGCTGCCGTTGACGCCGGAAACGCGAAATCTTTTCTCGCAAAAAGCGTTCGAAGCAATGAAACCATCCGCTTTTTTTGTCAACGTCGCCCGCGGCCCGATCGTAAATGAAGACGACCTTGCCGAAGCCCTGCGCACCGGTAAAATCGGCGGTGCCGGACTAGACGTGTTCTGCGAAGAGCCTTTGCCTGAAAGCTCTCCGCTCTGGGACGCGCCGAATCTTTTGATTACGCCGCACCACGCCGCCACCTCGCCGCGCTATATGGAACGCGCCGTCGAAGTCTTCGCCGAAAATCTCAAGGCGTACCCCGACGCGTCGAAAATGAAGAATATCATCGACAAGAAACGCGGATACTAACTCATTTCGTCAGCAATACGCAATATCCGAAGCTCCGGCGGATCATCGTCCGTCGGGGCTTCATGATGTTTTCGGACGATTTTCGCTTCCTGCAAAAAACCTATATTCGAAAGCATATCCGCGCCCATTTCCGCATGATGAAAATAAACGTTCATCTTACGTGCCAACACGCCGCTGCGCTTTCCGTTCCCGTAATCACGGGCAAGCGCCGGACAGAATCTGGCAAACAGCACCGCGAAAGATTTCCCCAATGTGCCGAGATCGCCTTTTTTTCGTCCGACATCATGTAACAGCGCACACCGCACAAGAAACGGGATGTCCAGCGTCCCTTGCTCCGATTTTGCAATTGCTTCCGCATGCCGCGCAACACGAAGAGAATGACATTGATCGGGTACGGACTGCGCGAAAAAGAGGGGCCGAACTGCCGACGAAAGATATGTTTCAACATAAGCCGCGTCTTCCGTCGAAACGTGAGCGGTCATCGCACGAAAGAATTGCAGAATACGTTTCTTGATCATGCGAGATATATAAGCTCGCGATAGCCTTTCGCCATTTGGCGGCGCACCGCTTCCTCCCTGCTTTCCTCCGACGGAGCCAACTCGACAATCGCGCCAGCCTCGCGCCGCTCGCCAGCAAGGCGAATCGCTTCGTCTCTTTTCTGCGCCGTATAAGAAATATATACATCTTTTTGCGAAGATGGCCGCTTCAAATGCTCACGTTCCAGTGCAAGCATGACACG
>CACZOL010000083.1 GCA_902782705.1 uncultured Selenomonadaceae bacterium | reverse complement strand
ACGAAAAAGCCGCACCTCGTCCCGGTGCCCGACCCTACGGCAGAGGGCGGCGTGCGGATGGAACCACAGTTGGATATTTTTGAGATGTTGATGGGAATGTAATTCAGGATACTCCATATCAATGAACCCCGCAGGAATGATCCTGCGGGGTTCATTTGTATCTGCGGTTATTCTGCCGACGCTTCTTTTTGCGTCAGCAGTTCTGCGATTTTCAGCATTCCGGCGTCGGAGAGGTCGTAGAATTTGCCTTCGGTCGTTTGGACGATAGGCAGGGAGTTCGTTCGGCTCTGGTCGATGTAAATGATCTTTGCTTTTACGCCGGACGACAGGCGCACCCAGCTTCCCGTCAAGGCGTAGCAGATTTTTCGTATGAAAAGTACGCAGTACGTCTCGTCGATCTTGCCGGCAATCATGTCCGCCGTCAGGCGGTCAAAAATCTCGAAGGGAGATATTTTGTGCGCGTAAACGCGGTTTGTTGCCATCGCGTCGTATATGTCAAGGATTGCGAGGATCTTCCCGAAGGGGGAGATCATATCGTGCTTAAGCCCGGAAGGATAACCGCTGCCATCGCCGCGCTCATGATGCTGCAGAACGCCGGCGATAATGTCGGTTTCGGCGGCAAGTCCGCATTTTGCCAATATTTCCGCGCTGTAGGAGGAATGACGGCGCATGATCGCCATTTCCGACGAAGATAGTTTTCCGGGCTTATTCAAAATTTCATTGGAAATTTTCAGCTTGCCGACGTCGTGCAAAAGCCCGGCCAGGAGAAGACGTTCCCTGCATTCGCGGGGCCAGCGCAGCCATTTGCCCATCAGTCCGGCCAGGATTGCCACGTGCAGGCTGTGATGCAGCAAATAGGAACCGTCGCAGTCCATGTTGTGGATTTGGGCGACGGCCATGGCGCCGTTGCATAGATTGGAGAGCTTGCATTCGGAAATCAGCTGGCCGATGGTGTCCAGATCGAGGCCGTGATGAATGGTGTTCGGATTCAGGAGCTGCTCCAGATCATGGAACACTTCTTGATACGTGTTTACATAATCCGCGTCCAGGATGTGGTCGGACTTCGGATCGGGCGGCAGATAGCGGGGGATGTCTTTCAGCGCGGCGTGAGGGAGATCTTCCGGAGCAAGCAGATCAAGCTGTGTGGGGATTTCTACGGTCAGCATCATTTTGTCGAGCCCGACGCCGTCCGGCAGAACTTTTTCCATATAGACGGGATTTTGCAGCAGACTGATGACAAACTCCGTCATTCTTGTTCCGGCTTCCATCAGGAGCTGGCCGTCCAAGAGGATGATCGGCTGGGCCAGGATCATGCCGGGCCGTAAATCTTTCAGCAGCACGCGCTTTTTCTGTCCGGTTTCGCTGCACTGCGACTGCACGAAGCGGATAAATTCCGTCGCGTCATCTTTCTTCCGCAGACGGGCGGCGTACATATAATTGCCCATTTGCGCCTGCATCGGCAGAGGCATTGCCTCGTGCATGACGATATCTTGCTTGTAGCGATCCATGATTTCGGCATGGGAATGGAGATAGGTGAAATGATTGCGTCGTCCCGCGTATACGCAGAAACGATGGTCGCGCCGCTTGGGAACCAGGCTGTTGTCCATTGTGACCATATCTGCCCATATCTGATAAACGTCGACGGAATGCGCGAAGTTCATCATATCCGCAGTATAGCCTCCGGGCGGCCGCAGGTTCACTTCCAGACCGACGAGCTCTCCCTCGTTTCCGAGAAGTTTTTGATCTTTGGTCAGTCGGAAAAATTCCAGATGAACAAAGCGCCGTTGTATGTTGAACGAGCGTATGACGGCGCGCCCCGCCGCGCGAAGATCGTCGGGCATTTCGGTCGAGACGTAATAAGAGAGGTCGAGCTGCTTTGAAACGATTTCCATGATGGACGGCGGCCACGTTGCCATGGATTCAAACAGCGGCTCGCCTTGGGAGTTGACGATCGCGTCGTAGGAATAAATGTTCCCGTGGACAAACTCTTCCATTATATAGGGGGCGGAGGGCTTTTCCCAGAAGAACCATTCCAGCTCCGTAGGCGAATTGATTTGCACTACGCCTTTTGCGCCGCTGCCGATGTCCGGCTTTACGATGACCGGATAGCCGACTTTTCGCGCAAAGTCTTTCGCTTCTTTGATCGTGGGGATTTCCGCCAGACGCGCCGTGGGAATATGCGCCTTCCGATAATAGGCTTTCATGGCCGATTTGTGTCGGAACCGTTCCACATCTTCCGTATGAAGCCCCGTCGTTATATGAAAATCTTCCCGCAGGCGCGCGTCCTGCTCCAGGAACGCTTCGCTGTGCGACTCGATCCAGTCGATCTTTCCGTGCTTGAACGAGAGGAACGACACAGCGCGAAACATTTGGTCATAGTTCTGTGTGGATTCGACGTAATAGTATTCCGTCAGGGTTTTTTTGACGTTTTCGTCGAGGGAGTCATAAGGACTGTCTCCAATACCCAGGACGTTGACGCCGCGCTGCTGTAAACGGTCGCAGAACAGCCAGTGATTGCGAGGAAAGTTGGGTGAAATGAAGATGAAGTTCATAAAGACCTCCTTTATGAGAAAAAAAGGGAAACGGGAAGAGAAATACGTCCTAATACTTTTTTACTATCTTACATTATTATTTGTAAATAATCAAGGACTTTTTTCACAAACCGTCGTTGACCGAAATCGCAGGCAATATCTATACTTTTGCCGAATATATACAACATAATTGAAATCGAGATTAAAATTTTCCTAACAATAATGGAAGAAATATAGTTATAATAAGATAGACAGGAAAAAACTGCGAGGGGTTGCTTCGCATGGAGGAAATAGCATGATGAACCGTATAATGGCGGAGTGCCGCGCGGCGGGGTTTTCTGCTGCGGATATCGGCAGCCGCTTCAAGATTCCCGCGGGCGTCGTGTCGCGCTGGGAACGCGGCGAGCTGCGTCCCCCTGCTTGGGTGGAGCGCATGGTCCGCGATTTTCTCGCCGACGAGCGACGGAAGAATCATATGAAAAGTTGTCGCGGAAAAGGCGGGGCGAATATGCGGCAAGGGTGGAAACGATGAGCGGATCAAAACGGCGGAGACGCAAGGCGCGTCACGCGCAAAACAAGCCGAAGCACACGCTCGAACAAAGCACGCCGCTATGGCGAAAAATTTCCCGCGGTCTGCGCATGATTGCTGCATGTGTCGCTTGTGCGCTTGGCTTCACGCCGCCTGCGATGGACGCCCGGGGGGGGACTGTCACGCAGCCTGCGCCGGAAATCCTGACGCGCACCTCGATGGAGCATCCCGTTTCCTATTCGCCGGTGCTCGCATGGACGAAAGAGTCGAACGCTGTCGCCTATCAGCTTGAATTCTTCACTTCCGCCGTTTCCAAGCTCGATCCGCAGGAGCCGGACGAGCGCGCCGTGTTTCGCACTTCAAATGTGTTCGAGAACGCGGTCAATCTTCCTCTCGACGATTTACGGAAAGGGCTTTCGGACAGCCAGCCGCTTTGGTGGCGTGTGCGCGCCCTCGACTATGACGGCGACGCCATCAGTCCGTTCAGCTTGCCTGCACCGCTCTATGCGAATGCTTCTCTGCCTCGTATGAATGCGCCCGTCCTCCATCCCGTTCCGGACAAGGGGAGAGGCTCGGCTATGCTGTTTCCCGTTTACAGCTGGGTGTGTCCCCATGGCGCGGCCAATTTTGAAGTCGCGCTCTATGCGGAAGATCCGGAACGCACACCCGACGCGGCGCCGATTGCAAAGTGGATCGCGCCTTACGGCGAGCAGTACGACGACGCGCCGCGCATGGGAGACGTGACGTATTATTGGCGCGTACGCGCTCTGGATAAAAAAGGAACGCCGGGCGCGTGGTCGACAACATCGTCATTCCGTTTTGAGCTGCGGCATTGGGAGGTTGCCGTGCTCGGCGACAGCATCAGCCACGGCGGCGGCCGCGTTTCCCACGGGCCGGAGAATCTGGAATACAGTTGGCTCGCATATCTCGATTTTCCAGCGGTGAACCTTTCGCAGAGCGGCGATCTCACGAAGCTGATGGCGGATCGCTTCGAACGTGACGTGCTGCCCTTTTCGCCGAAATATCTTTTGATCATGTGCGGAACGAACGACCTTCGTGCGGGCGAGTTTACCGTCGAGGAAGCCGTCGCGAATATGGAACGCATCAAAGGGAAATGCGTGGCGCATGGTATCCGCCCGATTTTCCTGACGCTGCCGCCCATCAATCCGGCGAATATCGAGCGCGTCTTTGGCGAAAAGATCACCGACGAATGGCAGGCGCGTTTCGCGAAATTCAACGAATATTTGCGGCAACAGCCGCACATCGACACGGCGGCTGCCTTCGCGCCTTACGCGGCGAACGGCGAGCTTCCCGAATGGCTGGGCTTCGACGGCCTGCATGAGGACATCATCGGGAAACAGCTGATTGCCGCCCGCGTCAACGCGAATCTGGAAGCGGCAAAACAAGCGGCGGACGAATTTATGCAAACGGCACAAGCCAATACCCGAAAGGAGAATGCAAATGTTGAAAGCGATTGAAGTGAAGAAGGGAATTTATTGGGTCGGCGCTGTCGATTGGTCGATGAGGAGTTTTCACGGCTACTCGACACGGCGCGGCTCGTCGTATAACGCGTATCTTATTCTCGACGAGAAAATCACGCTGATCGACACCGTGAAGGCGCCGTTTGTCGCGGAGCTCTTGGAACGCATCTCTTCCGTCGTCGATCCGAAGAAAATCGACTATATCGTCTCCAATCACGTCGAGCCGGATCATTCGGGGAGCCTGCCGATCATGGCAAAATGCTGCCCGAACGCGAAAATCGTCACCAGCGCGCCGAACGGGCTCAAAGGGCTGACCGGACGATACGGCGAACTGCCATATCAGGCGGTCAAGACCGGGGAGACGCTGGCGCTCGGCAAGCGGACATTGTCTTTCGTCGCGACGCCGATGCTCCATTGGCCTGACAGCATGGTCACGTATTGTCCTGAGGAAAAGATCCTCTTCTCGAACGACGCTTT
>CACZOL010000082.1 GCA_902782705.1 uncultured Selenomonadaceae bacterium | reverse complement strand
GGGACTCGGGCTTTCCATCGCCCGCTGGATCGCGGAAGCTCATGACGTCGATATTCATCTGGAAAGCGAGCCGGGCAAAGGCACGACAATTCGACTGACCGTACCGCTGGCGGAAGACGTCGCGGAACAAGCGTAAAAAGCTCCGTGAGGAATAAATCCTCACGGAGCTTTTTCATTACGGGATTATTTTTGATTTGTCAGGGCGAGGGCCGGATCTTCCACGCCGTTGGCGCGGAAGGCCGCCGCGCGGTCACGGCAGGTGCCGCAGACGCCGCAGGGTTTTTCGCCGCCTTCGTAGCAGCTCCATGTCATCTCGTAAGGCACGCCGAGCGCAAGGCCCGTTCTTACGACTTCGGCTTTATTCTTTCCGGCGAACGGCGTGACGAGTCGGATTCGTCCGTATGTGCCGATGGATATCGCTTCGCCCATCGCGGACAGGAATTCTTCGCTGCAATCGGCGTAGGCGTTTCCGGCCGCGTCGTCCGAATGCGCACCGAGGTAAAGCAGCACGTCCTCTGCTTCGAAAATGCTGCCTGCCGCGCTGGCTGCCGTTGAGAGCATCAGCCCGTTGCGGAAAGGCACATAGGTGGAGACGCCGCCGTTCCTCCCCACAAGCTGTTCGGCGTAGCTTCGGTGATCGATTTCGTTCGGCGCGCCCGCCAAGAGGGCGCAGGTCGAGCCCCGGAAAATCGGGGCGAGGTCGTATTCCTCATGGAGCACGCCGTAATAGTCCGCCACGCGCCGCGCGGCGGGCAGTTCCCGCTGATGTTTTTGCCCGTAAAAGACGGAGATGGTCGCCACGTTTTTCGCGCCGTATTCTTTGACTGCCAGCGCAAGGCAGGTTGTCGAGTCTATGCCGCCGCTGGAAAGGATTACCGCTTTCAAACCGTTTCCTCCTTGCTGCCGGAACCGATGAAAAATGAATTCTTCATTGCTTCGTTCGGTTGCTTCGTAAATAATGATATATATTCGCTCTTTAAAAAATTTTTCCTGCCGGTTAAGATTTTTTCGTTTTTTCCGATATATAAATAGAGAGATTGTGGACGGGAGGAAACGGTATGGGCGTGGATTCGATGAGCGCGCTCTCCGCGCTTCAGGCGTTGGCGGCAAAGACCGGCGCGGCTGCGGAGACGAAGACGGAAACGAAAGGCGCTTTCGGCGAAGTTTTTGCGAAGATGCAGGAAGAACAGAAAAAATGGGACGCGCTGATGGATCAGGTGGATATCGCGCAGTACAAGCTGGCGCTGGCGGACAGTTTTTGGTGCGACCAGGCCGATCCGAAGAAATATATCTCGCATTATTTGGAGCGGAATCGGGGCAAGCAGGGAACGGAAGCCCTCAACGCGCTGGCGCAGAACGTCTCGCTTTTGAACCATCTGAACAGTCTCGGCGTGATGAAGGGCGTCGTTTCCGACGCGGACATGACAAAGTTGAACCGCAAGCTCCAGTCGGCGTATGCGTCGGCGATGGCGGCGCGTTCCGTCGGCGGTTATTTTTGATACCGGGATAAAAAACAAGCATGGCGTTTTGCCAATGTCATTAAGTTAAGAAGTTTAAAACAAAAAGTCCGCTGCTTTTTGATGAGCAGAGGACTTTTAATTTAGACATTTACCCATATAAATTGAAATTTGACGTATTAAAAAACAGCCGCAGAAAAATAATTCTACAGCTGTTGAGCAAAACTGCAATTTGGCTTAACTTATGTAGTGCCCCCATAAGTTAGACCCAAAATCTAACTTATGGGGGTCACTACATTAATGACGTTGGGCGTTTTGCCATGCTTGTTTTTTATCTGACTTTTAACGAACCAGTCCGCGGCGCTGGCCGTCTTCGCTGGGCTGTTCGTACTGACCGCGACGTACCTCGACGTCGCTGCCGCCTTCTTGTTCATACATGCCGCGGCGCACGTCATAGCGGTACTCGCGCTGTTCGCCCTGGCGTGCTTCGCTCTTCGTTTCCTCACGAACTTCTTCGCGGCGCTCGACCGGCGGCTCTTCGGCTTTCTGCTTCTCGGCTTGCTGCTTTTCGAATTCCGCGCGCTCCTCGGCCTGGCGCTTCTCGAATTCCGCGCGCTCCTCAGTCTGGCGTTTCTGGAGATCCGCACGCTGCTCCTCCTTGCGCACTTCCTGATGCTTCTCGTCGGCGTACTGGCCAAGACGGACGTGCTCGTCGCTGCCGCCCTCCTTTTCATACATGCCGCGGCGTACGTCGTAGCGTTCGCCGTTTTGGGAGAACGTGGGATCCGCCGCCTCCGCAGCGAAGAGCGGCATGCCTGCGACCATCGCGCCCAAAACTGCGGCCGCAAGCCGTTTTTGCCATTTCGATTCTGCTTTCATGGGAAACACTTCCTTTTCTGTTTTTGAATTACTTCATATTATACTCCCCCCCAAAAAATTTTCAATCGTAATCTCTGAAAAAGCCGCTTGCCAAAGCGACATAATTTTCTTATAATGTCATTAGATATCATTACTGTAGTTTATGGTTGGATGCTCCGGCGGGGGGCCGGAGCGGGAGAGAAAGGAGAAAAGTATCATGGAACTCAAAGGCTCGAAAACCGAAAAGAATCTCTGGGCGGCGTTTGCCGGGGAGTCGCAGGCGCGCAACAAGTACACCTATTACGCGTCGAAGGCGAAGAAGGACGGCTATGAGCAGATTTCAAGGATTTTTGAGGAGACGGCGGGCAACGAAAAGGAGCACGCGAAAATCTGGTTCAAGCTTGTCGAGGGGATCGGCGACACGAAGGATAATCTGAAAGCGGCGGCCGCGGGCGAGCATGACGAATGGACCAGCATGTATCCGGAGTTCGCGAAGGTCGCGAAAGAGGAAGGCTTCACGAAAATCGCCATGCTCTTCGAGAAGGTCGCCGAGATCGAGAAGGAGCATGAGACACGCTATAATCTGCTTCTGGCGAATATCGAGCAGGACAAGGTGTTCAAGAAGAGCGACAAGATCCTCTGGCAGTGCCTGAACTGCGGCTATATTTGCGAGGCGACGCAGGCGCCGGAGAAGTGCCCGGTCTGCGAGCACCCGAAAGCCTATTTCCAGCAGGTCGCGAAAAATTATTGATGACGAAAGCCCGCGCGGGAAATTTTCCCGCGCGGGTTTTAAATTGAGGAAAAATTTAACCGGCGCAGGCATGAGCAAAGCGCAAGATCGTGCGAAGGATAGCTGACTATTTCATGAAACCGGGCCGAAGGCGGCTGGTGAATTTGGCGGGAATGGCATTTCCCGCCGATATTCATTTGCATGATGTATGCTTTTCCCATGTTTTTTATTGAAGCGGGCGCATGATATGTGCTAAAATACTATAATGGGAAATTTTGGGAGGAGGTGCGCCGTTGAAGATCATGTTTTCCGCCGGAGAAGCGTCCGGCGATCTTCATGGCGCGCGTCTGGCGGAGGGTGTAAAACGGATTGCGCCGGAATCGGAGATGTTCGGGTTCGGCGGCGCGCAGATGGCGGCGGCGGGCGTCCGACTCGTGGCGGATTGCGCCGCATACAGTGTCATGGGCGTCTGGGAGGTCGTGACGAATCTTTCCCGCATCCTTTCGCTTTTGAACCTCCTGACCGAGGCGATGAAGCGTGAGAAGCCGGACCTTCTTGTGCTGATCGACTATCCTGATTTCAACTGGCGGCTCGCTAAGCGGGCGAAAGCGCTCGGCGTCCGCGTTTTTTCGTATATCCCGCCGTCGGCGTGGGCATGGCGCAAAGGGCGTGCGAAGTCCTGCGCGAAGCTCGCCGACGAGTTTGTCGCGATTTTCCCGTTTGAGCTTCCCGTCTATCAAGCTGCGGGGGCGAATATCTCGTTTGTCGGGAATCCGCTGGTCGATACGGTACACCCGTCGATGACGGAATCAGAGGCGCGCGCTTTTTTCGGCGTGCCGGAAAACTCGTATCCGATCCTCCTGCTTCCGGGCAGCCGCAAGCAGGAAATTTCCCTGGTGTTTCCCGCTATGCTGCAAGGTGCGCGGCGTATCGCGGAGGAGAAGTCGGACGCCGTCTTTTACCTTCCCGTGGCGCAGGGCATGGATCAGGCGCGTATGGAGCGCATGGCGGCGGAAGCGGGCGTCAAGGTGACGTTCACGCGGGAGCACACGTATGATTTGATGGGCGTCGCGCAGCTTGCGCTTGCGACGTCGGGAACGGTGGTCATGGAAGCGGCACTGATGGGTTTGCCGTCGATCGTGTTGTACCGCTTGTCGCCGGTTTCCTATTTCATAGGAAGACTTCTTGTGCATGTCAAATATTTCAGCCTGCCGAATATCCTGCTGGACGAGATGGTGCAGCCGGAACTTTTGCAGGACGAGGCGAATCCCACGCGGATTTTTGCGGAGGCGCGCCGGTTTTGGGCAGAGCCGGAGCACGGATCGGCAGTGCGGGCGCGTCTGAAAGACGCGTGCGCGCTTTTGGGCGCGCCGGGTTCGTCGGAGCGCGTGGCACAGCGTATCGTGGCTGCGGCAGGAGGCAAGGCATGAAAGGCTATTTGCGATTGCTCGCCTACATCAAGCCATACAAGAAACGGCTCTTGGAAGCGATTGTCTGCATTGTCGTCGCGGCGGCCGCGAATCTTTATCTGCCTTGGGTTATCAAGGATATGATCGACAAGGTGTTGGCGGCGCGGGATATGGAAATGCTGAACCTGATCTGCGTCGGCATCGTCGTCATTTTTTTCATCCGCGGGATTTTTTATTACGGGCAGGGCTATCTTGTTTCGTACATCGGACAGCGCGTCATCGTGGACGTGCGGGATGTGCTGTTCCAAAAGCTTCAGCGGCTTCCCATCGCCTTTTTCGATCGCCGGCAGACGGGCGAGATCATGAGCTATATCTCAAACGACGTGGCGGCGCTTCAAAGCGCGCTGGTGGAACGCATGGTCGAGGCGTTGACGGAGAGCGCGATTTTCTTCGGCTCGCTGGTCATGATGGTGCTTTTGGATTGGAAACTCAGCGTGATTACATTGATCACGGTTCCGCTCGTCGGGCTGGCGATGGATATTTTCGGCAAGAAAGTGCGCTCGGCCGGATCGGTAATCCAGGAGCGAATGTCCGATATCACTGCGCTGATGCAGGAGAGCATTTCCTCGGAGCGCGTGGTCAAGTCCTTCGTGCGGGAAAAATTTGAAATTGACCGGTTCCACGAGCAAAACGAGTTGAATTTTCGCGCGGTGATGAAGGATGCGCAGCTTTCGAGCCTTTTGACGCCGACGGTGGAGTTTTTCGCGGCCCTTGGCGTGACCGTCATCATCTGGTTTGGCGGCATGGAAGTGGTGGACGGCGTCATTACGGCGGGAACGCTGGTGGCGTTTCTGACTTATGCGGTAAACCTTGCGAATCCGGTCAAGCGTTTATCGCGCATCTACGCACAGATACAGAAAGCGATGGCCGGCGCGGACCGTGTGTTTTCGCTCCTCGATATGGAAGAGACGGTGACGGACGCGCCGGATGCAAAAGCCCTGCCTCCCGTGGATGGGCGCGTATGCTTTTCGGACGTCAGCTTTTCTTATCGGGAGGATGTGCCGGCCCTGTCCAATCTGACGTTCACGGCGGAGCCGGGACAGATGATCGCTTTCGTCGGGCCGTCCGGTGCGGGGAAATCCACGGTGGCAAATTTGATTCCGCGCTTTTACGATGTGACGGGCGGGTCGATTACGATCGACGGCCATGACGTGCGGGACGTGACGACGGATTCGCTTCGCACGCAGATCGGCATCGTGCCGCAGGAAACGGTACTCTTTTCCGCCACCGTACGGGAAAATATCCGCTACGGGCGTCTTGACGCGACGGACGCGGAAATCGAGGCGGCGGCAAAGGATGCGGGCGCACATGAGTTCATCATGGCGTTGCCTGAAGGCTACGATACGGAAATCGGCGAGCGCGGCGCGAACCTTTCCGGAGGCCAGCGGCAGCGCATCGCCATTGCGCGCGCTATACTGAAAGACCCGCGCATCTTGATCCTCGACGAGGCGACCAGCGCGCTCGACACGGAAAGCGAGAAGATCGTGCAGGCGGCCCTCGACCGTTTGATGGTCGGTCGGACCTCTCTCGTCATCGCCCATCGCCTTTCAACGATCATAGGAGCCGACAGGATTTACGTGCTGGACGGCGGCAGGATACGCGAGCAGGGAACCCATGAGGAGCTTCTTGCGGCGGGCGGCCTGTACGCAGGGCTTTATCATATACAATATGACAAGACGTAAAACGCTAAGGTCGCCCAACTCTTCACTCTCCACACTCCACTCTATCTAAAAAGGGGTAACGCAATGCAGTTTCTATACAAT
>CACZOL010000081.1 GCA_902782705.1 uncultured Selenomonadaceae bacterium | reverse complement strand
GTGGAGAGTTAAGAGTTAAGAGTTAAAGGGGGAACTGCTCAGCGTCCCCCGACAAAAGGAGGTTTCAATCATGGGTATGGCGAAAAACGGAATCCTGTTGGCAATCGGCGGTATGGTGGGCGCATTCGTCGCGGCGGTGATGACGAACGACGAGGTAAAACAAACCGTGAAGGAGACGGCGGACGCCTGCAAGGAGCTGGCGGCGATGGACCGGCTCGTCGACACGCTTCGCCGCGAGGGCGAAGCGGCGCTCAGGACGTGCACGAACGACGAAGAGCGCGAAGCGGTCTACGAAAAGATCCGTACATCGGTGGCGAACCTGAAGGAAGAACTGCAGGCACGCGGCGAAGCCCTGATCGAAGAGTTTCGCGCCGCCGCGGCCAAAGCCGAGCCTATGGCGGAAGAAGCCAGAACTGCGGCGGAAGGCCACGTCGAAAATATCCGGCAGACGCTGGAGCGTTTCAGCGAAACGCTGGACGAGACGCTCCGCGCGCTGAACCCCCACACCCCTGCGGCGGAACAGTAAACCAACTTACCCCCTTTCTCACGGAAAGAGGAACGGACAAAAATCCGTTCCTCTTTTTTTGCGCTCGCTTGCCGGATCGTGTCGTTGGACATTTTATGAGCGCTCATGTAAAATAGAACCGAATCAAAAATTCGCGGAAGGTCCGGTCTGGCCGCCGGAGCGCACGAAGAACATGCCGCCACTGTAAAAAATGATTGCCCCAGCAACAAACCGACAGACAACCACAGGGAGGAACACCATGAGACGATGGACGAGATTTTTGGCGCTGGCATTGTGCATATTGAGCATATTGACGTTGTCCGGCTGCGGGGGGCTGGGGGGCGGAAAAGCAAGCAAAACCGTCGCCGTGCTTTTCCCCGACTCGTCGGAAATCTGGCAGCGGAGCGGTTCCTCGTTGAAAGACTCCTTGCAAAAGGTAGGTTTTGTTGTCGATCTGCGCTTCGCGAAAACGGCGAACGAGCAAACGGAACAATTTCACACCGCCGTCAACCAGGAACCTCTTACCATCATCATCGGCGCGGTGGACGGCAAAGCGCTGAAGGACACGCTGGCAGAGGCTGCGGCACAGGGCATTCCCGTCATCGCGTACGACCGACTGATCATGGATTCCCCGCACGTCTCCTACTTTGTCGGCTTCGACGCGGAGGAAATCGGGCGCATGCAGGCGCGCTCCATCGAGCGGGCGCTCCGGCTGAAGGACCCCGCCGGCTCGGACAACATCGAGATCTTTGCCGGCGACCCGGAGGACAGCAACTCGTACCTTTTCTACAACGGCGCGATGGAAATCCTGTCGCCGTACCTCGGCGCCGGACGGCTCCATGTCCCGTCCGGCGAGGCGATTTTCAAGCAAACGGCGACGGAAGACTGGAGCGCGGAAAAAGCGAAGGCCCGCATGGAACGTATCCTGCAAAGCGACTACGCAAACGGCCGGCCGATTGGCGCGATACTTTCCCCGAACGACAATCTGGCGGGCGGAATCCGCGAAGCATTAGAGCTGCACTACAAGGGCAAATGGCCGTTCATCACCGGGCTTGACGCCGATCCGGAGGGCATACGTGCCATTGCCGACGGCCGCCAGGGCATGACCATCGACAAGTCGCCCGCGCTCCCGGTCAAGGAATGTTTGCGTCTTGTACAGGAAATCGAAGCCGGACAATCCGTTCCCACGACGAGCAAGGTGAACAACGGAATGCGGGAGGTCCCCGCATTCCTCTGCAAGCCTTCCGTAATCTACAAAAGCAACCTCAAGAGCGTCCACAAGGCGAATGAATACTAATAATTGCTGATACTATATAAATGAATAAACCTTGTGGGAGGTGCGCGCAGCGATGACGGAAATCTCCATACTGTTTCTCGGCGACTGGCTGACGCGGGACGTCTCGCCATATCTCGCCTTCGCGTCGGAAGCGCGCCGGGAAAGCGTCGCGCGGGTTCGCGCCGCCGCCGACAAAAGCCGCTCGCTCTGGGCGGACCTTTTCGCGCGATGGCGCGTCGCACAAGCGTCGGGCAAGAATCCTTCTGAAATCACGCTGGATCACGATGAAAAAGGCGCGCCCTTTTGC
>CACZOL010000080.1 GCA_902782705.1 uncultured Selenomonadaceae bacterium | reverse complement strand
TTGGTACCGGGTTCCGTCCGTTCCAACGTCCAAAAATTGGAATCGATAAGCTCCACCGCGGTAATCGTCACCACGCCGCGCGGAATATGAATCCTCAGATAATTCGCCTCACCCGCCAAGTCATCCAGATCATGGTTCGACTCCATGTGCCAAGAACGCTTCATGCGCACATCCTCGATCTGCACATGATCGTAAGTCTTGATGACCGGAACCAGCAGCACGTCAAGATTGACATGTCCCTTGGCATCCACCTCGTAGGACATCTCTTTTTTATTGAAAAAATAGTTCATGCGCTCCGACGACTGCACCCACTCGTAAATATCCTCCGGCACTTTCGGCGGCGTATAGACCGCCTCCGCTGTCCCGAAATTCAAAGCCGCCGCCAACGCCAGCGCGCACATCCATTTCTTGTTCATTATTTACCTCCTAAAAATCCTATTCGCTTTCCTTGTGAATCCGATCGAGCTCGTACGGCGTCTCCTGATAGACGTAATAGTTAAGCCAGTTCGCGAACATCAGGTTCGCCACGCTGCGCCACCGCACCACAGGCTGCTGCGTCGGATCGTCGTTCGGATAATAATTGCACGGCACGGCAATATCGAGTCCGGCCGCCGCGTCCCGATCGTACTCGCCTTTCAGCGTCATCGGATCGTATTCTGCATGACCCGTGATGAAGAACTGATTGTTTTTCAAATCAGCGACGCAATAAACACCTGCAGGGGCTTCTGCCTCCGCCATAACCGTCAGCTCCGGCACGCGCTCGATTTCCTCCCGGTGGATTTCCGTATGCCGCGAATGCGGGACATAAAACTCATCGTCAAAGCCGCGGAAAAGCTTCTCGTTTTTCACGCAGAGATGATGACGGAACACGCCGAAAACCTTCGGCGCCACCGGATACTTTTTCACGCCGTAATGGTAATAAAGCCCCGCCTGCGCGCCCCAGCAAATATGAAACGACGAAAACGCGTGGGTCTTCGACCACTCCATGATCTCGCAAAGCTCGTCCCAGTAAGCGACTTCCTCAAAAGGCATCTGCTCTACCGGGGCCCCCGTCATCAAGAAGCCGTCGTACTTCTTGTTCCGTACTTCGGCGAACGTCCCATAAAACTCGCCGAGATATTCCGTCGACGTGTGCTGCGGCAGATACGACTCCGTGTAGATGAAATCCGCCTCCACTTGGAGCGGCGTATTCCCCAGGAGACGCAAAAGCTGCGTCTCCGTCACCGATTTCGTCGGCATCAGGTTCAGGATCAAAAGGCGCAGCGGACGGATATCCTGCCCGTAGGCGCGCGCCGCGTCCATGAAGAAAATATTCTCCCGCTCCAGCACCGACGCTGCCGGAAGATTATTTGGTATCTTAATCGGCATTGAAACTCAGATTCCCCTTATTTCTTGTCTTTCTTGGCATTCTCCGTCTGCGGCAGATCTGTGCGGTAGCGATTCAGCCAGTACTGATAACCCTTGACGATCGCGCGCAGACGTTCCAACCCCTTATAGGCTGCGATTTCTTTCGAGATAACCACATAGCGCCCGTCCGTTTCCAAATCCTGCCAGTTGCCAACCGGAGTCCATATCTGCCCTTTTACAACTTTTTCCGTCCCCTGCTCATAATTCAAAGCCTTCTTCATAAACTTGATGTCTATGACTTGACCGTCCTTGTCCTTCGTCTCCTGCCATTCCCAATAAATCAGATTGCTGCCCGAGAGGTGCATCGTCGTAAAATCCGCCAATGCCGTAGTTGTGACGCCGCCCGCACCCGTTAAAACCCAAAGCTCTTTCCAGCGGTACGGATCATCTTTCTGCGCCCGCTCCCCATGATGGAAAACGTGATCCACTAAAGCGACGTAATAATCCTCGTCAAATTTCCGATGATTGATGTCATAATCCTTCGGAGGATCGTAGACATGCGACCAAATGACCTTGCCGTCCGCGTTGTAAAAATTTTCCTGGATATAGAAAATCGTGCGTTCCTGCGGAACGACCTCGACCAACGCGAGACTGTACGAAAGCGAACGGGGATCGGGAATGCTTGCCTCGATTCCATAATTATCAATGGTTTCCTGCGCGCCGCCAGGAGTGAACACAGTCTTGATCCATGCAGAAATACAAGTCGCGACGCCGTTCACCGAGCTTTTCACCTGCACGTTTGCCGGTGAGAAAAACTTGCCGTAGTTTTGATCCGACGCAATCCAAGTCCACTTCTGCTCCGCCTGCGGCTGCGCCGCTTCCGCCCGTGAAAACGCGGTTCCCTGCGCGTCAAAAGACGGAGCGCCCGCCGTCAAAACAGCCGCCGCCGCAAGAACAAGAGCCGTACGCCCGATACTTTTCATACAATCCCCTCCTCAAAACTCAGGAGCTTTCTATAAGGAGAACGTTCATATCATATGATGTTACTGCGTATGTTTGCTAAGCCTTTTTATTATATCACATTTCCAACTTTCTGCCTACACGTCGGGTAGCGTTACTTTATCCAAAATCCCCTTCAGTTCGGCAATCAAGATTCCGTAATTCGTCATCGGCACCCCCGCCGCCCGCGTCGCCGCGACCCGTGAAAGTACGAACCGACGGTTGAACATACACGCGCCGCAATGCACGATCAGATCGTAGCCGGAAAGGTCTTTCGGAAAATCCGCGCCGGCCACAACCTCGACTGTAATTTCCTCGCCGAGCTTCTTTCGGAGCATCGCGGGAATTTTCACCCGACCGATGTCGGCATCCAGCGCGTTGTGCGTACACGCCTCCGCAATCAAGATCCGCGCATCAGCGGGCAGATCCTTTACTCGTGCCGCCGAGTCGCGGAAATAGGTAATGTCGCCTTTATACGCCGCGAACAAGACGGAAAAGGAAGTCAGCTTGCTTTCCGGCGGCGTCTTCTTCTGCACCTCGCCAAATACCTGCGAATCGGTAATCACCAGCGCGGGCGGCTTTTTCAACGCGGCGAGCGCCTCGTCCATCGTCTCCGGCGTGCAGCCGATTGGTACGCAGGAATCGTCCAAGAGCGCGCGAATCGTCTGCACTTGCGGCTGGATCAAGCGCCCTTTCGGTGCCTCCGCGTCCTGCGGCATCACGAGCAATACCACCTCGCCCGGTCCGACAAGCCCCGCGAGCAGGCTTCGCTCCTCTCCCTGCGCGATCCGGCGCACCAGAGCTTCGCGCAGCGCTTCCACGCCTTCGCCCGTCGCCGCGCTGACGCAAAACACAGGAAGGTTCAACTGCGCCTTGATTTTTTCCGCCATCGCCGCGCCGCCGTCCCGAAGGTCGCTTTTCGATACGACGGGAAACACCGAGACGCCGGAAGACTGAAGCCGACGCGACCAAAAGTACGCGTTTTCCTCCGTCCCTTCCGGCGCATTCATGTCCTCGTCCTCGAACAGCACCAGCGCAATCTCGGCCCGCGCCGACGCCTCCAGCGTCCGCCCGACGCGCAACCCGCCGAGCTCGCCCGTATCGTCGAACCCCGCCGTATCGATGAACACCACCGCGCCCGCGCCGTGCAGCTCCATCGGCTGATAGACCGGATCGGTGGTCGTACC
>CACZOL010000079.1 GCA_902782705.1 uncultured Selenomonadaceae bacterium | reverse complement strand
TTTGTATTCATATCAGTATGGTTGGGGCGTCATCGGGGTGACCACGCCGAAGGTGTAGCCCTTGGCCCGAAGCAGGCGGATAATTTCCGGCAGCGCTTTGACCGTTTCCGTCTTGTCCGAAGTGCAGTGCATCAGGACGATGGCAGCGTCGTCTTTTTTCGGCCATTGGGTCTGGGCGTTCACATATTCAATCTGCCGCGCCGCGTCCGGCCGTTCCTCCGTTGCGTCGTTGGTGCAGACGTTCCAGTCGTGCTCTGTGTATCCATAGGCGTCGAGCATGGTCCAATACGCGTCGGTAAACATGCCGTAAGTTCCGCCCGGCGCGCGGACGATCAGCGGACGTACGCCGAGGATGCCGCGGAGGATTTCATCGGTGTGGAGAATCTGCCAAAGGAACTCGTTGGGCGCGGAATACAGACTGTCATAATTGTGGTCATACGTATGGTTGCCGATGGCGTGTCCTTCATTGAAGATCCGCTTGATCATGTCAGGATTCTCTTCCGCGCGCCAGCCGACGACGTAAAAGGTGGCAGGGACGCCCTGCTCCTTCAAGATGTCGAGGATTTTCGGCGTATTGGTGAGATCGGGGCCGTCGTCAAAAGTAAGATAGGCAACTTTCTTTTCCGCGTAAGGCTCGATATCGGGAATCTCCACCGGAAGCCCAAGTTCGGCGCGTTCTGTCGCGGTGTATTGGTCGTAAATCGGCGTCGCCGGATTGTCGGTCCGGAGATTGGTGAAGTATTTATCCACGATGAGATACGGGAGCGGCTTCGACTTGTTTTGGGTCGGCGGCGTAGTCGGTGCCTGCGTCGTCGGCACCGGTTGTGCCGGCTGCGTCGGTGAGGGTTGCGTCGGCGCCGACGGCTTGGCCGATTCCTTTTCCTTTTTTTGTTTCTTTGCGTCGGTTTGTACCTCTGTTTGGACGCTCGGCTGGGCTGCGTCGCGTTTCGGAGGCAGGACTTTCGCCAGCGCGAGTTTGCCGATGGCGCCTGCCGTGACGCAGAGACAGAAAATCAGGCCTCCCAGCATTAGCCGTTTCCAAAGACGGCGAGCGTTACGTTTATTATTTTCCGTTTCTTGCATATCCGTGGGTTTCGTTTTTGATTCCTCCATTTTAGGGAACATCGCTTAAGTCAAGTCGTGGCTCTGTCGAGGCGGGACTTGTTCAGCGGTTCCTTTTTGTGGTTTCAGCTTGCCCATTGTCAGCTCGAACTGTCCGGCCTCGGTCAGCTCGCCGCCCAAGTGCAGCGCTTTTTCCAGATGCTCCGCTTTGAGATAAATGCCGGCGCCTTTCTGCGCGCCGGGGACGACGCGGCGTCCCGTCGTGATCGTCTGCTGTTCCGCGTTCCATTCCCAGTGCATTTGAAACGCGTGAAACAGCGGTATGGCGGGGAGATATATGTCTTCGCCCTCCTGCACTGCGAAAAAGTTCAAGTCGGTTCCGTCGGCGCCCTCCGCTCCGTCCGTTTCCTTCGTATCGCCGACGCCGCTCGTGCGGACGGGATACGACTTCGCGATCAGAAGCGGCTCGCCGGCGGACGCTTCGATATACGCCGCGATGACATCAGGATCGGCGAAATCCTGTACGCCGTATCCACGGAGCGCTTCCATTGCATCCTTGACGCTGACCTCCTGCCAGCCGTAGCCGTCGGGGTAGCAGTAAAAGACGACTGTGCCGTCCGCCTGCTTTTCGACGACGATGCGCTGATAGATAATCTCGACGCGGGCGCCCGTCGGCACGATGGAAAAAAGTTCCTGCGCGTCCTCGTCAAACATTCGTATGCAGCCGTTTGACATATAGTCGCCGATGGAGGAGGGCGCGTTGGTGCCGTGAATGCCGTAGTATCCGCCGATGCCCATCCAGCGCGTGCCGAGAGGGTTGTTTTCCCCCGGCGGTACGACGATTTCTTCCCGTTTCGGATCGGCCCATGCGGGGTCTTCCTGTTTTTCCTCAACGACAAAACGCCCCGTTGGCGTCGGCGTCCATTCCTTCCCGACGGCTACGGGATACAGCCGCGTCTTGATTCCGTTTTCGTAAAGCGTGAGGATGCGGCTCGCGAGATTGACCACGATGCGAAAGCCCGCGTCCGGCGCTTCATTTTCTTCTGCGTCGTCGATTGGCGTCTGGACGGGAATGGCGTTGGACAGCAGAGAATGGCGCTCCATTTGTTCCGCAAAAAGGGAAAAACAGTAGCCGCCGCCGATTGCCGCCACAAAGACGAGAAGACTTGCGAAAAAGTATCTCATGCGAAACAATCCTGCTCTTTTTTCTTCGATAAATATACTTCTGCGATAAATATATGTCAAGAAAAGCTGGGGCATGAAAAAGAGCCGGACGCTGGATTCCGGCTCGTACGTTTCCCTGGATCAGTGCTTGCGGTGCGCCAACAGGCGAATGACTTTCGCGCCGGTGTTGTGAATCCGGCGAAGCGGCGCGACGCGCGTCGTCGTCTGCGGCTTCATATCTGCGCCGTTGACACTGAAATCGCCGCGCTTCAGATACGTGGTACGGAACTTTTCCGGCTTGAAGATATTCCTGATCTTCTGGAGCAAACCCTCCGGCGCGGCGGACGGCTCGCAAAGGAAGAGATCGGCGGCGACGTAAGCGAGATCGCGGTACAGGTGAATCGCGAAATGGCCCTCGCTGAGAAGCAACAGGAGCGCTGCATGATCGTCGCTGAGATCCTGTATTGTCGACGCCATGACATGAAAGCCGCTTTCCTCAAAAAGCGCGGAGACCTTCGTGCGAAGGCTGTCCTCGTCGGCGAGAGGGCTTGTCTTGCAGCCGTATAAATCGGCCGTCAGATGGCGCGCCGTAATCTGTTCCATAAATAAACTCCTCGCTAGTGTGAATTCCTTTTTGTATAAACATTATAAGCGCGGGAGCAAAGCCATGTCAAGGAATCCGTGAAGAAACTCATGTCCGCCTGATGCGTTCGCGAATTTTTGAGCAGTATCGGAATATGGCACTATGGAAACAAATGTATGTATGATTTTGTTGCTATTTCAATTCAGCTTTTTGTGACATTGGGAGGGTTTTGCATACGTTCTGTTTATATAAAAATGTTCATCCATAAAGATTGATTTGACAAGCCATTTTTCTAGTGCTACAATCATGGGCGTTTTGTATTAAAAAATTAGAAAAGAGAGTATTATGTCCTTGAGAAATGGAAATGTATGGAGCAAAGGTAGACGAAGAAAATGGACGTGCACATTGGCGAGTGTCGTTTCGCTGTGGATAGCGGGCGGCAGCGTCGCGGGCGCGGAGACGAAGACAGTCTCCGGCAGCATTGATGAAACCGGACAGATATTTGGAGGGATGGGAGGCAGCGACGCGATCGGCTCGTATGCGGAAGAAGTTTCCGGGTATACGCTGGTGTTAGATGGCGCCCACGGGACAGACTTGGATATGATTGTGGGCGCAGTTGGCGAGGGAGCTTCCGCGAACGGCAATAGTGTTATCGTGCAAGGAAACAGCGATGTGCAGGGAGAAATGATCGCGGGCGGTTATGCGTTGGCCGGCAGCGCGGCGGGGAATAATGTCACGCTGACCGGCAGCAAGGTAACTGGAATGGTCATTGGCGGCTATGCGATACATCCCAGCGCGACCCCGTACAACCCTCCGATTGAAATGACGGTCAGCGCTGAAGGCAATGTTGTCCTGTTGGATGACAGTACGGTGACGGGACAGCTCATCGGAGGTTACGTTTTCGACGGCGAAGCGAAAAACAACACGATCATCTTGCAGGACAGCACGGTGAACGGTTCTGTCCAGGGCGGTTTTGTCATCAATATGTCTTCGATGAATAACGATGAAGACGAGGTGTATAGCGCCAGTATTCCGGCGTCTGTTTTCGGAAACACGCTGGAGCTTTCCGGCGTCAACGCGGTCAATAACGGCATTGTCAGTAATTTCGACAACATTCGTATCACTAGTGCGAAATGGGGGACGCCGGTCCTGACTTTGACGAACGCCAGCCTGCAGAGCGTGAGTGACACAAACATCGATACGAGAAATATCGTGTTTACGGATGTCAACGCGTTCCGTGCGGGGGGCGGAACGGTTTTGATCCAAAACGGCATGGGAGACTATCAAGGGACAATCAGTTCCGGTAAGTATACGGTGGGCACGACACTGCAGGGCACCGGAACAGCGAAGATTTCCGACGACAATCTCGTCTATACGGTCGATATGGTCGAGGCTTCGCCGTCCGTGCCGCCGCGCTCTATGCCTGCGCCGGGGCCGCGCACGGCACCGGGTGCGGAAGAAAACGCGGGTACGCCCGCCATTGAAGTACAGCCCCAGACGCACAACACGGTGATGGGGGCAGAGGCAGGCATGGCGGCCATTATGAACGGCAATGATTTCATTGGTGCTGCGACGGAGGGGATCGGAGCCAATCGAGGCGCTGACGGCATATCGGCTTTCGCACGGATGGGCGGCGGATTCCAGAGCACCGAGGTCGGAAGTCATGCTCGTATGCAAACATGGAACGCCATTATTGCGCTGGGGACGGAGAATGAGAAAAAGAACGGGGCGGTTTCTTACGGTGCGTTTTTCGAGTATGGCAGCGGCAACTATACGACGTATGATGGCGCGGAGCGTGGCGATGGAAGTGCCCGCTATACGGGCGGCGGCCTCTTTGGGAAATGGCAGGCGAAAGGCGGATTTTATACGGAAGCTTCTGTGCGTGGAGGTACTGTCTATGACGATGCGCGGGATTTGCTGCGTGATGGGCTGGGGAATACATACAGCTACAGCACGCATGCGCCTTATTGGGGTGCCCATATAGGTGTCGGACAGAGGATTGCCAGAGGGAAGCATGGAGTTCTCGATGTTTACGGCAGATTTTTTTACAATCATCGGGATGCCGTATCATTTCAGGCGGGCGGCCGATATGACCTTGACGCCATAACAAGCAAAGTGCTTCGTGTCGGCGCACGCTATACGATAAAGCGGGACAAGTGGAACTTTTATGGCGGTGTTGCCTATGAGTACGAAATGGACGGCAAGGCGACTGGCAAAGCGGATGGATTCGCGATTCGCGCGGCAGCAATGGACGGTGGTACGGTACGCGGCGAACTCGGCGCGACGGTTATGCCGGACAAAAATATTCCGGTGACGTTGGACTTCAATTTGATCGGCTATGCGGGAGTAAAGCGGGGATTAAGCGGCGGCGTGAGTGTTGCGTGGAATTTTTGACAGGGTGGCAAGCAAATAGAGTTGAATTGCAATTACAACCGTGCAAAACGCGAAGATTATGCAGAAAATACCAGAAAAGAGAGCCCCTTTTGTACCAGCTATTTTTTCATGTTGTATTTACAATGTGAGTATAAATGTTATATAATTGATACAAGGAGGCGAGTGCTATGAATCAGGCAACAATCAATTTGCGAATTGACGCCGGACTGAAAAAAGAGCTGGATTCTATTTTTCATGAGATGGGCATGAACATGACAACGGCGTTCACTATCTTTGCAAAAAAAGTTGTGCGCGAACGGAGGATTCCTTTCGAGATTACTGCTCCGGATCCTTTTTACAGTGAAGAAAATTTGAGATTGCTAAAATCCCGTATTGCTGATATGGACGCTGGGCGAAATGTATCCGAGCATGAGTTGATCGAGGTGTAGGATGCAGAAATTATGGCATGATGAGGCATGGGAAGAATATCTGCTTTGGCAAACATTGGACAAGAAAACGCTGAAACGAATCAATACGCTTATTGAGTCGATTGAGCGGAACGGATACAACTGCATTGGAAAGCCGGAGCCGCTAAAGGAAAATTTGTCCGGCTTTTGGAGCGTCCGCATTGATGAGAAGAATCGTCTCGTTTTTAGGATTAAAGATGGGAAACTGGAGATTGTCCAGTGCGGCAGCCATTATCGTGGCAAATAAAATCAATAGAAAAGGCAGGGAAGCGATTCCCTGCCTTTTCTATTTGCTGGCATATAAAATGTTCCTAATCTTACAGTAAAAACGCCGCGAAGGCTTGGTTGCCGAATTTCATGCCGAGGGGCGTCAGGCGATAATGTGTGGGGGTTTCCTCCAAGAATTTCTTAGCCTTCAGCTCGTCGACGGCTTTTTGGTAGAGGCTTTCGACCTCGCAGCCGAAGGTCTTGGAAAAGGTTTCGCGGTGGATGCCTTCCGCCGTGCGGAGCGCGAGGAAGCAAAATTCCTCGATGTGTTTTTCCCGCGTGACGGTTTCTTCGGTATGGGCGGGAGATTCGCCGCTCTCGACGGCCTTGATGTACGCGGCTATGTCTTTCGTGTTCGACATGCGCCGGCCGTCGGAATAGGAGTGGGCCGCCGCGCCGAAGCCGAAATAGGGACGGTCCTGCCAGTATCCTAGATTATGGCGGCAGATGAAATCGTGCCGCGCGTAGTTTGAGATCTCATAGCGGCGGAAGCCGAATTTTGGCAGTGTTTCCGCGAGGTAGTCGTACATTTCCTCTTCCGCTTCGTCGGAGGGGAGGCTGAGCGTGCCGGCGGCTTTTTCCCGCGCGAAAGGCGTGCCGTCCTCGACGGTCAGACCGTAGACGGAGATGTGCGTGACGGCGAGGTCCATCGACGAGCCGACGCTCCATTTCAGGATGTCCATGGTCTGTCCGGGCAGGCCGTACATTAGATCGACGCTGACGTTTACGATCAGAGCGGCCCGTGCCCAGCGCACTGCGTCGCGAATGTCCTGCGATGTGTGGATACGCCCGATGCGCTTCAGGATCGCGTCGTCGAAGACCTGTGCGCCGATGCTGACACGATTGACGCCCAGCGTCGAAAGCATGGTCATCGTTTCCAGCGTAACGGTGCCAGGATTTGCCTCGACGGTGAACTCCGGATTTTCCGTCAGCGGCAGGACCGCCGTCGCCGTCTGAATGATGCGGGCGAGGAGCGGGACGGGCAGCGCCGTGGGCGTGCCGCCGCCGATGTAGATGGTGGATGCTTTGCCGCGCGCAGAAAGAGCCGCGCC
>CACZOL010000078.1 GCA_902782705.1 uncultured Selenomonadaceae bacterium | reverse complement strand
TCGCGGCTCCTGCACACGATCGCGGACGGCGCGGACATCGCCACCGACCTGCCGAAATACCGCGTTTATAAAAAGGGCGAGTTGGTCGGCGAATATACGGACGTGTCGGAGCTTTGGCAGGACGACTTCGTCAGTTTCCTGATCGGGTGCAGCTTCTCCTTCGAGGGAGACCTGTTGGCGGCGGATGTGCCTGTGCGCCAGATCGAGGAAGGGAAGAACGTGCCGATGTACGACACGAACATTCCCTGCGAACCCGCAGGCGTTTTTCACGGCAATATGGTCGTTTCCATGCGGCCGCTGCCCCATGCCCTTGTTCCGAAAGCGGTCTTGATTACCGGACAGATGCCGCGCGTCCATGGCGCTCCTGTTCATATCGGCGTGCCGGAGGCCATCGGCATAAAAGATCTCGCGCATCCTGACTATGGCGACGCAGTGACGATCCGGGACGGCGAAGTACCGGTATTCTGGCCCTGCGGCGTTACGCCGCAAAACGTCGTCATGCAGTCGAAGCCCGACTTCGTGATTACCCACGCGCCGGGCCACATGCTGATTACCGACGTGAAGAATGTCAATTTGAAGTATTGAAGTGAAGGGTTCTATAGTCCAAGCCCTCCCCTTGAGGGGAGGGGGGACCGCCGTAGGCGGTGGGTGAGGTGGCGACAATGTAGCGCTTATGTTAAGCGTTGCGTCGTAACACCTCATCCGTCGCGCTACGCGCGCCACCTTCCCCTCAAGGGGAAGGCCACTCTTGAAGGAAGTGAATCATTATGATTAAAGTCGATCTTAACTGCGATATGGGCGAAAGTTTCGGCAATTACGTCTGCGGCATGGACGCTGACGTGGTGCCGCATATCTCTTCGGCGAATGTCGCCTGCGGCTTTCACGCCTCTGATCCGCTGGTCATGGAAAAGACCGTCGCCCTCTGCAAGACGAGCGGCGTTCGCGTCGGCGCGCATCCGGGTTTTCCCGATCTCGTCGGCTTTGGGCGGCGGCAAATGCAGGTGAGCACGGACGAGCTGCGCACGATGGTCATTTATCAGGTCGGCGCACTGAAAACGTTCTGTGACGCGGCGGGCGTGAAGCTCCAGCATGTGAAGCCACACGGCGCGATGTACAACATGGCGGGCAAGGACGAGCAAATGGCCCGCGCGATTTGCGAGGGCGTTTACGCAGTCGATCCGTCGCTGATCCTGCTCGGCCTTTCCGGCTCGAAGCTCGTTGCGGCGGCAAAAAAAGTCGGCTTGCGCGCGGCCAAGGAAGTCTTTGCCGACCGCGCTTATGAGGAGGACGGCTCGCTCGTGGCCCGCAGCAAAGCGGGTGCGATGATCACGGACGAGGACGAGGCAATCGCCCGCGTCGTCTCGATGGTCACGGAGCATAAAGTGAAAGCTGTCACGGGAAAGGAAATCGCCATCGAGGCGGACAGCATCTGCCTGCACGGCGATTCGCCGAAAGCGGTGCTTTTCGCGGAAAAAATCAGCGCCGCCCTGAAAGCGGCGGGCGTAACGATTGCGCCGATGGCGGAAATCATCGGCTGATAAAACGCAGCAAACGGGGGCATGGCAATTTTGCCATGCCCCCGTTTTGCTGTTTCTCCAGCTCTCTTATACGTCGAATTCCTCGATCAAATCCATCATGCCACGAATCTCGGCATGGCCGTTTTCCAGATAGAAGAGCCCCATTTCCCAGTGGTTCTTGTCATAGATGGCCATGATCTCCGGCAGGATTTCGCGTACTTTCGCGAGCAGCGCGTCGTCCTTCACCACTTTGGCGGTTCCGTCATAGCGCATGAATTCACGGTCGATGACGGCCAGCACCTCTACTTTGGGATTCTTCGTGAGCTGCTTGAAGACGTTCTTGTAAGTCCCGCAGCCGAAATAGATCTTGCCGTCCACGAGCATGTGGAATCCGAAGGGACGGCCTTTGGGCTGGTCACCGTCGGCGGTCAGGAAATAGAAGACCTTGGCTTTGTCCAGATATTCGTTTACTTTTGCGGCGTTCGACATGATGATTCCTCCCTAAACATAATTTACCAAAGACATTTTCCCATAGGGGGAAGCGGACTGTCAAGAAATATCCTCTGTTTTTGATAGGATTTCTCCTTCTTTGACACTTCACGTTATTATCTTCTTGTTCAAACGCCAGACTACTATCCAAATGGGCATTGTTTCAGCGAAGAAAAAGAATAGATTCTTGGCATAAATTGAAAAAAATGATAAAATTAACAATATAAATTAAAATAGTAATAACCTTCAGAGAGGAGACTTTATGGCTGGGAAATAGATTTGTTCTGCTTCCCGGCCATTTTTGCAATCATATAGACGAGGTGTTATCGAACGATGAAGAGGTATTATTTTATCGGCCTGGCGACTATTTTCATTTTGGCGGTCGCGCTGGTCGCTTACGGAACTTGGCTGAACGTCAGCGACGAGAATCAGATTGCGCGACGCATGGACGAGCGCGCCCTGACGCTGACCGGCGCGAAAGTGCAGAAACGCTTGCTGCATCCGACGATAGCGCTGGACGCTGCACGACTGTACAGTGAGAATATGGCGGACGCCGTGGCGCTGATCGACGGGCGCATTATTGAGTGGAACGTGAAGAAGAACAGCACGGTGCAAAAGGGCGACGTACTGCTGCGGCTGGAGAACGATCAAGTGATGCTGCAAATTCAGCAGTCGACTGCGAATGTGCGTCGTGCGGAAGCTGCTCTCGCGCAAGCGTTCAACAGTTATCGGCGGCAGGAATTGCTTTTGGCGGATAACGCGACTTCAAAGGAAAAGTACGATGCGGCAAAGGCTCAGTACGAAGCTGCACAGGAGACTCTTGTGGAGGCCGAGGCGCAGCGGGATATGTATTATGTGCAGGAGGGGCGTCAGCATGTGACGGCGCCCGTGGGAGGCAAGGTGCTCCTGATTTATCATCGGGAGGGTGCTTATGTGCAGGGCGGCGTTCCGCTGGCGCTGGTCGGGGATTTCGATCGTTTGCTGTTTTCCACGACGATGAATGACAAGCACGCACGACATTTTGCCGTCGGGGATAAAGTGACGCTTGATATTCCCGCGCAGGCTATGAAAAAGGCCTACGATACGGAATACGCGCCGGGCAACAAGGGAAATGAAGAAACCATTATCGCGACCGTCAAGGAAATCACGCCGCCGGTTTCCGAGCCGGCGGGCATTCGCCGGGTGCTCTGCGAGATCGACAACCGTGCCGGCGTCCTAGAGCCTCTGACCTATAACAAAGTTTCGATGCGGGCGGAGCGCGCCGCTTCCTGTCTGTCTGTTCCGCTTTCGGCAATGACGGACTCTTCCAAGAATGAGGTTTTCACTGTACGTCCTGACGGAACGATTGAGCGCAAGGATGTGGAGACAGGAACGAACGACGGGAAATTCATCGAGATTCTCTCTGGACTCGCGGAGGGCGACGTCGTGGTAATCGAGAGTTTCGAGGGACTGGAAAACAATATGCGCGTGCAAGTTACCCTTGCAAATGAGGGAACAAGCGGAAAAGGCGGTGAAGGCTGATGGCGGCGGAAAAGTCGACGAGCACTGATGCGGCTTCGCGGTATAGTAAGAAGAACAGCGGCATTTTCAGTCAAGAAGCGCTTGACAAGATGCGTTCTCCGGAAAAACTCGACACCGTGCTTCCGATTACGTCGCCGGTGAGCTGGATGGGTCTGATCGCGGTTGCGGCCATGCTCTTCGCGGTGGTGCTTTGGTCGATATTCGGCGCTTTCACGGTCAAGGCGGAGGGAATGGGATTGATCATGGATCCCAACGGCGTCGTGAAAATAACTTCGATTTCCGGCGGAAAGCTGGACAAAATATATGTTCACCCCGGCGATCATGTGGAAAAGGACGATCGGATCGCTCATGTGGAGCAAGTACAGGAAGGCGCAGCGACACGGATGGCGCAGTATGGTCCCGAACTGGCCACCAGCGGGCGGGACGCGATGAACCGCGTGCAGGAATACGATATGAGGCGCAGTCAAAAGAACGCCTCGGAATACATTTACAGCAGCTATGACGGGCTTGTCGATGAAATCCTCGTCGAGGAAGGAAGTACCGTCGGCAGCGGTCATCCCATCTGCACGCTTCGTCTCATTGGCGGCAGAAAGGATTTGAAAGGAGTCCTTTATGTTCCTGTGGAAAAAGGAAAGCGCATCAAGCCAGGCATGACGATCCAGCTTGCCCCGAACGGCGTGGACGTTTCCCAGTCCGGCAGCCTTTTAGGAACGGTGCGCACGATTTCCCAGTATCCCGTTACCACGCAGGCCATGCAGAAACGTCTGGGCAACGAACAGCTTGCCCAGTGGATTGTTTCGGCAGAGCAGAGCGCGGTGATGGAAGTCACGTTCGATCTTGTGAAGGATGAAAGTTCTGAATCCGGTTATCTGTGGACGTCGTCGGTGGGTACGCACAAGCCGATTACGGCGGGCAGCTTTTGCAGGGGCAGCATCATCATCGAGCGCAAGCCGCCGATCGAGAAGGTCTTTCACAAGTTGAGCCAATGGCTCAGGAACAGGTGAGTCTATGAGCGTATTGGACAAGATCAAGGAGCTGTTTTCCAAGGGAGACGGCTCCCGAGTGAAGGTGCCGACGGTGCTTCAGATGGAAGCCACCGAATGCGGCGCGGCTTCGCTGGGTATGGTGCTGGCTTACTACGGGCTTTGGATTCCGCTGGAAAGGCTTCGGCAGGAGTGCGGCGTGAATCGCGACGGCTCGAAAGCGAGCTGCGTCCTCCGGGCGGCCCGGGCGCGGCACTGTAACGCCGACGGCTTCCGCTGGACGGCTTCCGATATCCTGAGATTGATTCCCGACCACCCGTT